>NZ_CACSJY010000086.1:0-16367 GCF_902706155.1 Pseudomonas sp. 18058 | reverse complement strand
GTGCAGCGACGGAATGCCGCACGTCAGTGAATCGTTTAAGCGTCATCGCCCGCAGGGCCGGGCCTTTGAAAAATAGACCTTGGAACGATTATCCGCAAAACCCCATTACACAGCGGTGACACACGAATTTTGCCGATAAAAAAAGCTCCCTTTTTGGGCAATTTCCGGTATAGTGCGCGCCGGCCTTTAACCGGGCCGCGTTTAGGTAGCGCAATTCCCCGAAGTCAGCTTCGGCTGCACGTCCGCACTGCGGGCTCTTCCCGGACGATTCTTTTTTTTCATTCATTCGTTTTCGCAAATCCCCGCCGACAAAGCAGCCAGGGCGACTCTTGAGTCTCAACACGGCATGCGCAGCTTTGGAGCATGGGTCTTTGCGGATGCACTTAGAGGCAGACCCATGACCCAGGAAACCGGCGGCTTCGCCGCTTTTAATCTTAATCCGAACATTCTTGCAGCCGTCATCGCGACTGGCTACGAAGAACCTTCGGCTATTCAGCAGCAATCGATCCCGATCATCATGGCCGGTCAAGACATGATTGGTCAGGCGCAAACCGGTACGGGTAAAACCGCCGCATTCGCCCTGCCGATCCTGCACCGCATCGATCCTGCCAAGCGCGAGCCGCAAGCCCTGATCCTGGCGCCAACCCGTGAGTTGGCGCTGCAAGTAGCAACCGCTTTCGAAACCTACGCCAAGCAAATGCCAGGCGTTACTGTTGTGGCCGTTTACGGCGGCGCGCCGATGGGCCCGCAACTGAAAGCAATCCGTAATGGCGCACAGATCGTTGTCGCTACCCCGGGCCGTCTGTGCGACCACCTGCGTCGTGACGAAAAAGTCCTGTCGACCGTGAACCACCTGGTTCTCGACGAAGCTGACGAAATGTTGAAGCTGGGCTTCATGGATGACCTCGAAGTCATCTTCAAGGCTCTGCCACCGACCCGTCAGACTGTACTGTTCTCGGCCACCTTGCCGCAGTCGATCCGTGCCATTGCCGAACGCCATCTGCGCGATCCGCAACACGTGAAGATCCAGACCAAGACCCAGACCGTTACCGCGATCGAACAGGCTCACCTGTTGGTTCACGCTGACCAGAAGACTTCGGCTGTTCTCAGCTTGCTGGAAGTGGAAGACTTCGACGCGCTGATCATGTTCGTGCGCACCAAGCAAGCGACCCTGGATCTGGCCAGCGCCCTCGACGCCAAAGGCTACAAAGCCGCCGCGTTGAACGGTGACATCGCCCAGAACCAGCGTGAGCGCGTTATCGACTCGCTGAAAGATGGCCGTCTGGACATCGTTGTGGCGACCGACGTTGCTGCTCGTGGTCTGGACGTTCCGCGCATCACTCACGTGTTCAACGTTGACATGCCGTACGATCCAGAGTCCTACGTTCACCGTATCGGCCGTACTGGCCGTGCCGGTCGCGAAGGTCGTGCACTGCTGCTGGTGACTCCACGTGAGCGCCGCATGCTGCAAGTGATCGAGCGTGTAACCGGTCAGAAGGTTGCTGAAGTTCGCCTGCCGGACGCTCAAGCCGTTCTCGATGCGCGCATCAAGAAACTGACCAACAGCCTGTCGCCGCTGGTGGCTGACGCTGAATCGACTCACGGTGAGTTGCTCGATCGTCTGACCGCAGACATCGGCTGCACTCCGCGTGCTCTGGCTGCTGCGCTGCTGCGCAAAGCCACCAACGGTCAAGCGCTGAACCTGGCTGCAATCGAGAAGGAACGCCCACTGGTGCCGAACAATGCACCGCGTGGCGACCGTCCTGAGCGCACTGGCGATCGTCCTGATCGTGGTGACCGCGAGCGTCGCGCGCCAATGCCTTTGGGCGAAGGCCGTGCTCGTTGCCGTACCGCGCTGGGTGCGCGTGACGGTATCGCTGCGAAAAACCTGCTGGGCGCCATCCTCAACGAAGGCGGTCTGGCCCGTGAAGCGATCGGTCGCATCCAGGTGCGTGACAGCTTCAGCCTCGTCGAGCTGCCGGAAGATGGTCTGGACAAACTCCTGACCAAACTGAAGGACACTCGCGTTGCCGGTAAGCAGTTGAAGCTGCGTCGCTATCGCGAAGATTGATCCGCCCTTGGGCTGATTGATCGCACATAAAAAATCCCCGACTGGTTCGGGGATTTTTTTTGCCTGTTTTTCAGGATCAAAAGATCGCAGCCTTCGGCAGCTCCTACAGGGGAAGCGCATTCCAAATGTAGGAGCTGCCGAAGGCTGCGATCTTTGGCTTTAACCGAAACGGTAAATATCCATCCCCAGCGCACCCATCGTGAATCCCTTGTGCGCCACGCTAAACTCACCCCCCGCACCCCGCGCAAAATACAACGGCAACAAATGCTCATCACTCGGATGGTTGCGCACCGCATTCGGCGCTTGCTGTCGGTAATCATGCAGCGCCGCCTCATCGTCGGCCTGCAGCTTGTCGATCACCCAATCACGGAAATCCCGCGCCCATGGCTCAACGCTTTCCGGCCCGGCATGCCAGTCCAGTTCGCGCAGGTTGTGGGTGATGCTGCCAGAGCCGATCAACAGAATCCCTTGCTCGCGTAAACCGGCCAAGGCTCGACCCACACGGGTCTGAAGCGCCGGGCCTGCCCGACTTGGCAGCGAAACCTGCACCACCGGAATATTCGCCTGCGGATACATCAGCGACAACGGCACCCACACGCCATGATCGAAAGGACGCAGTGGGTCGAGACGCGCCGGCAGGTTGTTCGCCGTCAGCAACTGCGCCACTTCTCCAGCCAGTTGCGGATCGCCTGGCGCCGGGTATTGCACTTCAAACAGCGCACGGGGAAACCCGCCAAAGTCATGCCAGGTTTCCGGTTGCGGATTGCTGCTGACCAACAGTTCGTGGCTCTCCCAGTGTGCAGAGACGATCACGATGGCTTTCGGTGTCGGCAGTTCGGCGGCCAATCGCGCGAGGGCCGGGCCGCTGGCGCCTGGCTCCAATGCAAGCATCGGTGAGCCGTGTGAGATATACAGACTGGGAAACATGTGCGGGCTCCTGAACGGTAAGATGGCCCATCTTCAGTCACTTCATTGATCTAAATCTAATATAAGTTTTAACGCTTTTTGATCGAATTTTTAGGGGGATGCATGCAGCCTGAGTTTTGGCACAAGAAGTGGGCTTCGAACCAGATCGGCTTTCATTTACCGCAAGTGAATCCTTATCTACAACGTTTCTGGCCGGATCTGAATCTCTCGTCACACGCGCGGGTGCTCGTGCCGTTGTGTGGGAAAAGTCTGGATTTGCTGTGGCTGGCTGGGCGCGGGCATCGGGTTCTCGGTATTGAACTGTCGGAGAAAGCCGTTGAAGACTTTTTCAGCGAGCAACAACTGCAGCCACAGATCAGTGAGCACGGCGTCTTCAAGGTTTACCGCGCAGGCACAATCGAGCTGTGGTGCGGTGATGTTTTCGCGCTGAGCGCCGAGGACGTTGCCGATTGTTCCGCGCTGTACGACCGTGCAGCAGTGATCGCCTTGCCGCCGCCAATGCGCGAACGTTATGCCGCGCATTTGCAAAACATCCTGCCGGCGGATTTGAAGGGGCTGTTGATTACGCTGGATTACGATCAATCGCAAATTTCCGGACCGCCGTTCTCCGTAGACGATGCTCAAGTGCAACACATGTTCGGCGGTGCGTGGCAGATGCAGGTACTGGAATCGCAGGATGTGCTGAGTGACAGCGGCAAGTTCGTGCAGGCAGGTGCTACGCGACTTGAGGAGCGGGTCTATCGGATAACCGCTCGGTAACTTCCTTGCGCGCATAAAAAATGCCCCGACGTATCGGGGCATTTTTTTAGCCGGGCAAACCGGCTGGGTCAGACGTCGCTTCGAAGAACCTTACAGTTCTTTAACGGTGCGAACCTGATCCTTGTTGATGCGAGTTTCTTTGCCGTCCAGCTGCTGGAACTCGTAGAAACCCGAATCATCATCGTATTTCGGCGTGTCGACGGCCTGGATTTCGCGACCGTCATTCAGCGTGATCACTGTAGGCGACGAGCAACCGGCGAGGGTGGCCAGGCCCAGTGCGAGCATGAGAGAGGCGATGGTCCGTTGAGTCATGGGTGTGTCTCCGAATGGGAATTCTTTTGGTTACTGAGCTTGAGACGTATACAAGGCGTGAGAGTTCCTTGAATAGTGTCAGTCTGACACAGTGTTATGCGCCTTTAACAGTTCGGGGGTGTTGAGGTTGGCCAGTCGCGAGTCATTGTCCGGGCATTCCAATGCAGTGGCGCCGAGGCTGCGCATCACCCGGCCGGGGCTGCGTTCACCGTTGTTCCAGGCGGTTTCGAAGGCCGGCAGCAGGCTCACGGGAATCACGCACAACAACGGTTCCCAGTGCTCGTCGTGCCACAACATTAAAGGTTTGTCAGGATTGTGATTGGCGGTTTCGCGCATGCTTTGCAGCAGTGCTTCGTCGATTCGCGGAACATCGCACGGCAACACCAGCAAGTGCGAATGGCGCGCCGCTTTCAAGCCTGCACGAATACCGGCGAGTGGCCCGGGAAAGTCACCTTCATCATCCACCACCAATTGATCGGCATAGGTTTCATAGCGTTCGCGATTGCGGTTGCAGGAGATGATCAAGTCGTCCGTCAGCGCTCGTACTTTGCGCTGCAGATGCGCAATCAGCGGTTCGCCGTGCCACTCGATCAAACCTTTGTCCTGACCGCCCATGCGTTGTCCGCGTCCGCCTGCCAGCAGCAGCACGGAACAAGGGGGCAATGGCGTATTTGCGGTCATTTTGGCTCTCCGTAGGGGCGGCGTAAAAAGGGGGCGCTGTGATATAACACCGGGCTGTTTCTCCTACAACTGGACGAGCCTATGAAAGCCAAGGCTGATGTACCTTTCGCACCGCTCAATATTGCCGTGCTGACTGTCAGCGATACCCGAACACTGGAAACCGATACCTCAGGTCAGGTCTTTGTCGATCGCCTGTTGGCGGCTGGCCACAACCTGGCCGAGCGGGTTCTGCTCAAAGATGATCTGTATAAAATTCGTGCGCAAGTCGCCAACTGGATCGCCGACGATGTTGTGCAGGTCGTGTTGATCACTGGCGGCACCGGCTTCACCGGCCGTGACAGTACGCCGGAAGCGGTGGCCTGTCTGCTCGACAAACAGGTCGATGGCTTTGGCGAACTGTTCCGCCAGATCTCGGTGGCCGATATCGGCACCTCAACCGTGCAATCCCGCGCACTGGCCGGTCTGGCCAATGGCACGCTGGTGTGCTGCCTGCCGGGTTCGACCAATGCCGTGCGCACCGGTTGGGACGGGATTCTCGCCGAGCAACTGGATTCCCGTCACCGTCCATGCAATTTCGTCCCGCATCTGAAACAGGCGGCGCCTTGTGAATCCCGTGGGTAAGCCGGGCAAGACTGGTGCGCTGATGCCTGTCGAAGTGGCATTGGCGCGGCTGCTGGAAATGGCCGAGGCCTCGCCAATCGTCGAGCGTGAGTATTTGCCGCTCGCTGAGGTTCAGGGGCGCGTGCTGGCCGAGGATCTGGTTTCGACGCTGGATCTGCCGCCGTGGCCGAACAGTGCGATGGACGGTTACGCGCTGAATCTGGCCGACTGGACGGGCGAGCCGTTGCCGGTCAGCCAGAAAATATTCGCCGGGCAAGCGCCTGAGCCTTTGCAGCGTGGAACCTGTGCTCGAATCTTCACCGGCGCACCTGTGCCGGCCGGAGCCGATTGTGTCGAGATGCAGGAAAACGCCGAAGTCATGGCGGACGGCCGTGTAGGTTTTTCCGAGGTCATGAAAGTAGGGCAGAACATTCGTCCGCAGGGCCAGGAAACCACGGTGGGTGAACTCGTCCTGTCGGCCGGCACTCGCCTGGGGCCGATCGAGCAGGGCTTGTCCGCTTCATTGGGCCGCGCCGGCCTGAATGTCGTGCGCAGGGTGCGCGTAGCCGTGCTGTCGACCGGCGATGAACTGATTGAGCCCGGTCAGGCATTGGGGCCGGGGCAGATTTACAACAGTAACCGTGTGGTGCTGTGCAGCTGGTTGCAGCGGTTGGGCTGTGAAGTGATCGATGCCGGGATTCTTCCGGACAATCTGGCGACGACCCGAGAGCGTTTGGGCGAATTGCAAGATGTCGATCTGATTCTCTCCACTGGTGGTGTTTCGGTCGGTGAGGCGGATTTTCTCGGCATCGCATTGAGGGAAGAGGGCGAGCTCGCCTTGTGGAAGCTGGCGATCAAACCCGGGAAACCGCTGACCTTCGGCCATTTCCGCAACGTACCGGTAATCGGCCTGCCGGGTAACCCTGCCTCGACGCTGGTGACCTTCGCCCTGTTAACCCGACCATATCTGTTGCGGCGCCAAGGCGTGCAAGACGTTGAACCCCTCAAGTTCCGCGTGCCGGCCGGGTTCAACTGGCCAGTGGCTGGCAACCGTCGTGAGTACTTGCGCGGACGGCTGGAACAGGGCCGGGCAATCATCTATCGCAATCAAAGCTCCGGCGTTTTGCGCAGTGCGGCCTGGGCTGACGGTCTGGTCGAGGTGCTTGAGGGCCGGACGCTGGTTGAGGGCGACGAAGCTGTCTTCATTCCCCTGAGTGAGCTTCTGGGTTAACTGCCTCGGTATCCGCAGGTGCTGGCGCGTGTCGCCGGCACCTGCGGGCCCGCTCAGGCGTCAGTGAGCCATGAGCGAAATGATCTGGTCAAAACGACTGTTGGCTATCCATCCCAGCAAACCCATCACGACGGCTGTTGCACCTGCCGCGTAGGCGAGGCGATGCTTGATGGTTCTGACATCGCCCCTGACTTCATCCATGTCCCTGCGGATGTATTTGAGGTGGGTTTCCAGCTCGGTGACGCGAGGTTCCATGTTCGTTTCTCCAGTGGTTTTGGCGCCGCTGTGGAAGTCAGTGGTGTGGCTGGTGCGACTTTGCGCGAGTGGAGCAACCGGGCTCACTGGCAGTCTGGCTTCATGACTATGCATTGATGTTGACGCCTGCTGGAAATGGACGCGGGTCGCTAACGGTGTCAATGAAAGTATCGAAAGCCCTAGAGGTGTATCCACTCATGACATGCACATCCTTGTGTGTTTTCAGATTGAAGATTGATACCGCCGACGCACGATCTACCAATGGCTGGAGTTGGTCAATGCAGCCAATTCATCACATCTTGTAAGAAAAATCCCAGCCCTGTAGGACGCGTGCGCCGAGACGCCTGAATTAATTACGGTTCTTGCGGCTTTTTTCCGTGCGCCAGTGGTCAAGATGTCTCAGACCGAATCCATTCACGGAGTGATTGCAATGAGTGAACGCAGGGCGCTGTTGATTCTGCATGGCAAGCAGGCACTCAACGAGGCGGTTCGTGCCGCCGTCGAAAGTAAACGCGAACAAGGCTGGGAGCTGGCCGTGCGCCTGACCTGGGAGGGCGGCGATGCCGAGCGTCTGGTCGAAGAGGCGCTGGCGGCTGGCTATAAACAGATTATCGCTGGTGGTGGCGATGGCACCTTGCGTGATATCGCCCAGGCGCTGGCGGCGCATCCGGGCGAAGCCAGCCTGGTGCTGTTGCCGCTGGGTACGGCGAACGATTTTTCCCGTGCGGCGGGCGTTCCGCTGGAGCCGGCAGAGGCTCTTGAGTTGCTCGATGTGCCTGCGCGCGACATCGATCTGGGCCAGGTTGGCGGGCAGATTTTCCTCAATATGGCCACGGGCGGTTTTGGTAGCCAGGTCACGGCCAATACTTCTGAAGACTTGAAGAAAGTACTCGGGGGCGCGGCTTATCTGTTTACCGGTCTGTCGCGCTTCAGTGAGCTGCATGCTGCCTATGGCGAGTTACAGGGGCCGGATTTCCACTGGCGTGGCGAGCTGCTGGCGCTGGGCATCGGCAATGGCCGTCAGGCGGGCGGTGGGCACGTGCTGTGTCCGCAGGCACTGGCCGATGATGGTCTGTTGGATATCAGCATTCTGCCGGCGCCACAGGAGTTGGTGGGTACCTTGAAGAATCTGCTCACTGATGGCTTCGGCCTCGACAACATGTTCGTGCGGACACGTTTGCCGTGGGTCGAAATCAAGGTGTCTGAAGGGCTTTACATCAATCTGGATGGTGAGCCACTGGAAGGCGATAGCCTGCGCTTCGAAGCGCGCCCTGCGGCATTGCAGGTGCATTTGCCTGAGGACTCTCCGCTGTTGAGCGCTACAACGCCGATCAGTCGTCCAGACTGATGATCTGTTCGCGCACGGCGAACAGCACCAGGCCCGCCACATCGTAGATCTGCAGACGTTTCATGATCTGCGCGCGGTGGGTCTCGACGGTTTTGATGCTCAGGCCCAGGCCGTTGGCGATTTCCCGGGTCGACTTGCCGCGCACGATCAGTCGGAGGATTTCCAGTTGGCGTGCCGTCAGGTTGTGCGAATCGGAGGTGTCCGGCTGGCCTTTTTGATTGCGAACCAGAGCCTGGTTTATCACCGTGTGGGCGATTGCCGGACTTAGATAACGCTCGTTATTGCGCAGCGCGTCCAGTGCGTGTTCAAGCTCGGTGCCGGTCGTATCCTTGAGCAGATAACCGTAAGCGCCGGATTCCAGCGCCTGCATGATCAATGCGGGGTCGGTGTGCATCGACAGGATCAGCACTTTGCTTTGCGGGCGCACGCGTTTGAGTCGCTGCAACGCTTCGAGGCCGCCGGTTTCCTTCATGGAAATATCCAGCAAGACAATATCGGGGTTCAGCAGCTCGACCATTTCAAGCAACTGCGAGCCGTCATTGGCCTCGCCGATTACCGCGTAACCGGGAATATCCATAACCAGAGCGCGCACGCCGGCCCTGATCAGCGAGTGGTCATCCACTAGAAGTAAGTTACAAGTCAACGCATAACCTTATTCGTACTGGCCCGCTCGAGTGCGCGCGGCGCCCAGGGGAAAAGTGCTTCGATTTGAGTGCCTTTGCCCGGTTCGCTGATCACGCTCAGGGTGCCACCCAGTTGTTCGATCCGTTCGGCCATGCCGGCCATGCCACGTTGTCCTTCACGGCCCGGATTGACGGCCGGCGCGAAGCCCTGGCCATCATCGCTGATCAGCAGGGTCAAGCCCTTGGGCAAGCGCTGCACGCGAATCAGCAGGTTTTTCGCCTGGGCGTGACGCAGGATGTTGGTCACTGCCTCCTGCGCAATACGAAACGCGGCGACGGCCATTTCTTCCGGAATACCGTTCAAGCGCTGCTGGCAATCGAGGCTCCAGTGCACGTCGGTGTTGGTCAATGTCTTGAGCAGGTGCGCGCGCAGGCTCGCTTCAAGGCCAAGGCTGGTCAGTTGCCGTGGGTTGAGGATGGCCGATACGTCGCGGACTTTGTTGAGGGTTTCTTCGAGGGTGTCGCAGAGGACTGTGCATTGCTCCTGCAATTCCTCCGGCATACGGCGTTTCAGCCAGTCGCTTTGCAATTTGGCGGCGGTCAGCAATTGGCCGATGTCATCGTGCAGCTCGCGGCTGAGGCGGTGGCGTTCGTTTTCCTGCACTTCCAGCAGGCGGTCAGCCAGTTCCTGTGGCTGGAACTTGATCGATTTGCGTGACAGGCGATATTGCACCCAGACGCACGCCGTAGCTGCGATGTCGAGCAACAACAGACCCAGGCCCAACGGCTTGGAAAAACCGTAGGTCAGAAGGCTGCCCAGCGCAGCGGCGACACACAGGATGAGTGTGAACCGGCGGGCATTTTCCCGGGAGGGTGGCCATGTTGTGAGGGTCTTTATGCTGGCGTACATAACGGATGGAGCCAATGGATGTTCGCTGCGGGTAGACCGGCCGGTGGCTGACGGGTCTCTGTCTGGAAATGCTGTCAATTATGTGAATGATTTCAACGGGCTACAGTGAGCGGTAGTTAACCGCCAACTTCTCTGGACGCCGATCAATGAAATCACTTTGCCATTAATTTGAAAGCAACTTATGGGCGGCATAGTACCACTTAAGATACCGTTGGTCGCGCCTGCTCTATATGTCCAATGAGTCAGGAAAGACGCCATTATGGACGTATGTTCCATAATGGAAAAAAGTCGAAGTATGTTATTCGACAGATAAACAAATTGACTAAATCACGATTCTTAACACACAGGAAAACCCTGAGTCGGGCTGAAAATTATCCGTCGTGTCAGGTGGGTTTATTTAGTTCGATATGTCGCTGGCAGGTATGAACTATTCAATAACGACATTAAATGAGTAGTGCTCAAGCCTGATGCCAGATCAGGCCTGTCGCTCAGAGAACGACAGAGATGGCAAACGTTTGCCCGGCAAAGGCATCCGGAACTGGCTTTGCCCGACATGAAAGGCGAACGCTTCGATTAATGAGGCCTGTTCGCTGCCATCAAGGCTCAGTTGCCCGGTCTTCACATCGACCAGCTCCAGTTGCCAAGCCATCAGCGTGAAGCAATCTTTCAAGGCGCTCAGCGCTTGTTCGTGCAGGTCGACGTGATCCTGGGTCAGATTGAGCAGGCTGTAGATGTGCAGGGAAAACTCGGAAATCGCTTCCAGCGCCAGTGCCTCAGCTCTGCCGGCAAGCTTGAGCAAGGTGCCCTGCATGCACGCGATGGCATCCTTGTCATTGCTGATCAGTTGCAGATGGCTCAGGCATTCTTCCGACTTGGCCAGCAGCGTCTCAGCCTCAAGCAGAAATTCGGGGAAGCGTTGCGCCCAGACTTTACGGTCGATTGGCATGCTTACCTCCACAGCGTCATGTCTGATGGGGGAGTGCCGTGTGTGGCGACGATCGTGAATCGTCGGCAGATCGCGCCCAGACGTGCCGCAGGTGCACAGGCTGAGGATTTCCAGGGGATGGGTTGCCACTGAGTTGCGATCGCACACAATAGCCTGACTCCGTTCATGCAATGAGAATGGCGTCACATTAATGGCTATTGGATATCGCGAATATCAGGTTGGGCCTGATTGATACTAGGGGAATCCCTTAGGCGCGGGAACCTACCGTGCAAACCGAGGTCGCGCCGCAAAGACTGTAGCAGATGAAAACAACCGGGCCAGTAAAGCATGATGTTAATGTGACATCAATGCCCGGTTGTGGCATTTTGATGGCTAATTTCGCAGCAATCAAGATTCGTCATTAACTGCCGATAAAGCCTGTTAGTGAATTCATCTGAACAAGCCCAGGAGTCATTGATGGCCGGCATTCTCGACACGGTAGACCAACGCACGCAACTGGTGGGTGAGAATCGCCTGGAAATTCTCATGTTTCGTCTGGCTGGACGCCAATTGTTTGCGATCAACGTGTTCAAGGTTCAGGAAGTCCTGCAACTGCCGAAGCTGACCCTGATGCCGCAGCGTCACCCGTTCGTGTGCGGTGTGGTCAACCTGCGCGGGCAGACCTTGCCGGTGATCGATCTGTCCCAGGCGATCGGCATGCGGCCGTTGGTGCCGGGCCCGAACAGCACCATCATCGTCACTGAATACAACCGCTCGGTGCAGGCATTCCTTGTGGGCGGTGTGGATCGCATCGTCAACATGAACTGGGAAGCCATTCTGCCGCCGCCGACCAGCGCTGGCCGTCAGCATTACCTGACCGCGATCAGCAAGGTCGACGATCAGTTGGTGGAAATCATCGACGTCGAAAAAGTCCTCGCCGAAATCGTCCCGTACAACGCCAAGGTCTCGCGGGAAAAGCTCGAAGACCCGGTGCTCGAACGTGCCCGTGGTCGCGAAGTGCTGCTGGTCGACGATTCCAACGTGGCGCTATCGCAACTGCGTGACACCCTTGGCCAATTGGGCGTGAAGATGCACATCGCCAGCGACGGTTTGAAGGCGCTGAACATGCTCAAGGCCTGGGCTGACACCGGCGTGAACATGACTGACAAGTTGCTGATGATCTTCACCGACGCGGAAATGCCGGAAATGGACGGTTACCGTCTGACCACCGAAATCCGCAACGACCCGCGTCTGCGTGGGCTGTACGTGGTACTGCACACGTCGCTGTCGGGCAGCTTCAACGATTCGATGGTGAAGAAGGTTGGCTGCGACAACTTCCTCTCGAAATTCCAGCCGGACAAACTGGTCGACGTGGTGCGCCAGCGCCTGATGCTCGACGAAGTCCCTGCCTGATCACACACCCTTTGTAGGAGTGAGCCCTGTGGTGAGGGGATTTATCCCCGATGGGCTGCGCAGCAGCCCCGGTTTTTCAGGGAAATCGAGGGGGGCCGCTTCGCGCCCCATCGGGGATAAATCCCCTCGCCACAAGGTTGAGTTGCAGCTGGAATCCAGTGTGCGAATTCATGTTTTGATTCGTGCATGAAGCTCGTATAGGGTGGCGTTTTTATCCTCCAGGGAGCTGGCCATGCTGCGTCTGAGCGCGCTTTATCGTTACCCGTTGAAATCCGGCAAAGTCGATGTGCTGCAAAGCGTCGACCTCGACAAGCTGGGGCTCGATGGCGACCGACGCTGGATGCTCGTGGACGAAGCCAGCGGCCGCTTCCTGACCCAGCGTGCTGTAGCAAAAATGAGCCAGTTGTCGGCGCTGTGGAATGCGCAGGGCGGTCTGACCCTGAGCGCGGCGCAACAGTCTTCCATCGAAATCGCTTTGCCGGGCAGCGACGCCGAACTGCGCGGCGTGACAATCTGGCGTGACACCCTGCGCGTGCCGGATGCCGGTGATGAGGCGGCGCGTTGGGTCAGCGAGTTCATCGGCAAACCGACACGTCTGGTACAAGTTCCGCTGGATCGTGCGCGCACCACGCCGTCAGGTGTCGGCAAGGATGATGATCAGGTCGCGTTCGCCGACGGGTTTCCGCTGTTGCTGATTGGCGAAGCGTCGCTGCAAGATCTGTCGCAACGGGTCGGGCGACCGCTGGAGATGCTGCGTTTTCGCCCGAATCTGGTGATCGAAGGCAGCGAAGCGTACGCCGAGGATGGCTGGAAACGTATTCGTATCGGTGACGTCGAGTTCCGCGTGGTCAAGCCGTGCGCGCGCTGCATCCTTACCACCATCGACCCGCAGACTGGCGAGCGCAGTGCTGATCGTGAACCGCTGGCGACCTTGCAGAAATACCGCGCTGAAGCCGATGGCGCGATGTTCGGGCAGAATCTGGTGAATGACAGCAACGGTCGTCTCGAGGTCGGAATGCCGGTGGAAATCCTCGAATAAGCCGCCCCTGAAACGAAAAATGCCCGAGTCCTTGGACCCGGGCATTTTTATTGGCGCTGTGAAAACCGACGACTTAGCCGCGGTACTCGCACAGGTAAGCGGTATCGACCGCGACTTTCAGCTGGAATTTGCTGTTCGCCGGAACGTTGAACTGGCTGCCGGCGGCGAAGGTTTCCCAGTCGCTGCTGTCGGGCAGTTTCACGGTCAGTGCGCCGGAGACCACGTGCATGATTTCACGCTGGCTGGTGCCGAATTCGTATTCGCCCGGGGCCATGACGCCAATGGTCGCCGGACCTTCAGCGGTGCCAAAGGCGATCGACTTGACGGTGCCGTCGAAGTACTCGTTGACTTTAAACATGGGCGATTCCTCGAAAAGGGCTAAAAAATGGAGGCGGCCAGTATGCACAAGGCTTTGGGCGCCGTCACCTGCCCGGCGCCTGTCCAGCCAGTTCTCGAATTGACCCTAGAGTGGCAAAACCAGCGGCAACAATCGTGCGGTGTTGCGCGCATCTTCCAGCGCCCGGTGTTGCTGACCGCTGAACTGCATGCCGGCCAGTTGCAGCGCGCCGTTGAGCCCCAGCGGCCGCTCCAGGCGTCGGGCCTTGGCGAAGCGTTGTTTGAGGTTCATGTGCGGCACTCGACTCAGGCCGCTGTCGATCTGCAGGCGCTGCCATTCCTGGAGCAGTTGTTTGCGGTCGTAATCGCCCCAACTGGCCCAGCCTTCAAGACGTGATTGATGCTGCGCGAGCCAGCGTTCGAACGCCGGCCAGACCTCAGTCAGCGGTTGCGCCGTATCGATATTGGCCTGGGTGATGTGTGTCAGCTCGCGACAGAACGGCGTCAGCAACGGCCGTCGAGTCGGTTTGACGAAGCGCTGGAAGTGATCCTGTTCGCGCCCGGCACGATCGACCAGCGTCGCGCCGATCTCGATAATTTCCATCTCGGTGACCGGCCAGCCACCCTCATCGGTGGTGGCTTCCAGATCTATGACCAGCCAGTGGGGCATCGCAGGGTTCCTGATTTGTACGTTCTGATTATTCAGAGCGTAGCCAAACCCTGCGTTTGCGCTCGGCTGACTACTCCACCTGCAACAGAACCTGACGATTTTTTACCTGATCGCCGACTTTGACCTGCACCCGCTTCAGCACGCCGTCGATGCCGGCCTTGAGCGGGTGCTCCATTTTCATTGCCTCCAGTACCACCAGCAGCTGACCTTTGCTGACCGGGCTGCCTTCGCTGACCAACACGTCGACGATGGCGCCGTCCATGGGCGCTTTCAAGGTGCCGGAACTGACGCTGGTCTGACTGCCGATCACCGCGTGAGTTCGATCCTCCAAGCGCAGGCTGCCGGGGTGAGTGAACAGCCAGAGTTGTTCGCCATCGACACGACAGGCGTGGCGTTGGCGCAAGCCGTCGACTTCCAGCGTTATCGAGTGGGCGTCTTGATCGATGAGTTTCAATGCCAGTGTGCGTTCGGCGACTTGCACTTTGAACGCACCTTGCGGCTCAGCGAGCAGTTGCAGCGTCCAGTTTTGCTCATCAAGACCGAGGCGAAAATGCAGCGGCACACTGGCGTTATTACGCCAACCGGACAGCGGCGCGCGGTGACTGAGGGCGCTGCTTTGATAGAACAACACTGCAGCGATGGCCAGGTCTTCGGCACTCGGCGCGTAGCTGTTCAGGCACGCGTGATCGCTGAAATGCTGCGCGATAAATGCCGTGCTGAACTCACCGCTGATGAACTGTGAATGTTGCAGCAGGCTGACCAGCAACCGCTGATTGCTTTGCACACCCAGCAACACCGAGTCCTCCACTGCGCGCAGGAGTTTGCGTCGAGCCTCCTCGCGAGTAGCCCCGTGGGCGATCAGTTTGCCGAGCATCGGGTCGTAGAACGGGCTGATCAATTGCCTTTCGCGCAGACCATGATCGATGCGCGCGCCGTGTTGCAGCGCGGGCTCCCACGCCTCTACACAACCGGTTTGCGGCAAGAAATCCTGCGCAGGGTCTTCGGCGTAGAGGCGCACTTCCATCGCATGACCATTGAGTTGCACCTGATCCTGAGTCAGCGGTAACGGCTGACCTTCGGCGACCCATAATTGCCAGGCGACCAGATCCAGCCCGGTGATCAGCTCTGTCACCGGATGCTCGACCTGCAAGCGAGTGTTCATTTCCAAAAAGTAAAACTGCCCGCGTGCATCGAGCAGGAATTCCACCGTGCCAGCGCCGACATAGTTCACCGCACGTCCAGCCTTGAGAGCCGCTTCACCCATGGCCTGACGCAACTCGGCGGTCATCACCGGGCAGGGCGCTTCTTCGATGACTTTCTGATGGCGGCGCTGCACCGAGCAATCGCGCTCGCCGAGGTAGATCAGGTTGCCGTGTTGATCGCCGAACAGTTGCACTTCGACATGGCGCGGCTCAATCAAGGCCTGTTCGAGGATCAGTTCGTCGCTGCCAAAACCGTTCAACGCTTCGGAACGCGCGGTACGCAGTTGCGCCGGTAAATCAGAGCCATCGTGTACCAGACGCATGCCGCGACCGCCGCCACCGGCGCTGGCCTTGATCATCAATGGATAGCCGATGCGCTCGGCTTCGCGCAGCAGGGTCACGTCGTCCTGCTCGGCGCCCTGGTAACCGGCGATGCACGGTACACCGGCGTCGAGCATGGCGATTTTCGAGCGACGTTTGCTGCCCATCAATTCTATGGCTGCGACGCTCGGGCCGATGAACGTCAGGCCGGCCTGTTCGCAGGCGCGGGCGAACTCGGCGTTTTCCGAGAGAAAGCCGTAACCGGGATGAATGGCGTCGGCACCGCTGCGGCGGGCGGCGTCGATGATCGCCGGGATGTTCAGGTAGGACTGCTGCACGGGGGCGAGGCCGATGTGCACGGCTTGATCGGCGATTTGCACGTGCAGGGCGTCGGCGTCGGCGTCGCTGTAGACGGCGACGGTGCGGTAGCCGAGGGCTTGGGCGGTGCGCTGGATGCGGTAGGCGATTTCACCGCGGTTGGCGATCAGGATTTTTTTGAGGGTGGGCATTGTGGGTTTCCTGAGGTTTTTGCGGTGGGTTGGATGGCCTCTTCGCGAGCAAGCCCGCTCCCACATTTGGAATGCATTTCACCTTGTGGGAGATTCTATGGTTGCGAACAACGTTTTTTAGGCAGTTTTGCTGACGTATGCTTTCTCGCTCTTCAGCAGCGCGTATGCAATACGCGCGAGTTTACGTGACAAAATCACCAGCGCTTCAGTGGTGGCCTTGCCCTTGTTTCGATGA
>NZ_CACSJY010000085.1:0-16500 GCF_902706155.1 Pseudomonas sp. 18058 | reverse complement strand
TCATCGAAACAAGGGCAAGGCCACCACTGAAGCGCTGGTGATTTTGTCACGTAAACTCGCGCGTATTGCATACGCGCTGCTGAAGAGCGAGAAAGCATACGTCAGCAAAACTGCCTAAAAAACGTTGTTCGCAACCATAGAATCTCCCACAATGACGTGTGCCAATCCTCAACTCTGAGATCCACACCCATCCCCTGTGGGAGCAGGCTTGCTCGCGAATGCGGTCTGTCCGTCAATGTTGGGCTGACTGATACACCGCATTCGCGAGCAAGCCCGCTCCCCCAAAGGCAGATTATGGGCTGCAATTATTCTTCGGTTCGGCCCGTGCTTTCGCGGTCACGTTCGTAGTGGTGGGCCAGCGGCAACGCCGGCAACCACGCCTCCCGGCGTATCGTCCAGAGTTCGTAAGTGGGTTTGAACTGATCCGGCTCATCGAGCGATCCGACGTTAACCTCGACTTCATCTTCCGAACGCGTGAATACGGGAGAACCGCAGCGAGGGCAGAAGAATCGTCCGTTGTAGTCACGGGTTTCGCCGCTGACCTTGAGCGCGTCTTCGGGGAATATGGCCGAAGCATTGAACAGCGCGCCGTGGCGTTTGCGGCAGTCGAGGCAATGGCAGATGCCGACGCGGTAAGGCTGGCCGGACACTTCGAAACGGACATCGCCGCACAGGCAGCCGCCGGTTGATTTATTCATGGTGCACCTCAGCTATTCAACTTCAAGTTAGAGATCATTCAGTCTGGAAAAGGTTTGCTCGGTTGCCACGAACGGTCTTGATCCTGCGTCTTCCAGTCTATTAATGAGCAGAACTCATCAAGCCATCCTGTTTTACCCGTCTAGTCCTCACCAGTCAGCTCGCTTACTGTTCTCCCCACGCCCACGGGAGATCGACATGCACAAGCGCACACTCGGCAACAGCTCACTCGAAGTATCCGCCCTCGGCTTTGGCTGCATGGGCTTGAGTCACGGCTACGGCCCGGCGACAGATACCCAACAAGCCATTGCACTGATCCGCTCAGCCGTTGACCGAGGCGTGACGTTCTTCGACACCGCCGAGGTCTACGGCCCTTACCTGAACGAGCAAGTGGTCGGTGAAGCACTGGCGCCGGTTCGCGATAAGGTGGTCATCGCCACCAAGTTCGGCTTCACCTTCGGTGACGACAATAAGCAGCAGATTCTCAACAGCCGCCCCGAGCACATTCGGGAGGCCGTCGAGGGTTCGTTGAAGCGGTTGAAGACTGATTACATCGATTTGCTCTACCAGCACCGCGTCGATCCGGACGTGCCAATCGAGGACGTCGCCGGCGCGGTGAAAGATTTGATCAGCGAAGGCAAGGTCAAGCACTTCGGCCTGTCGGAGGCCGGCGCGCAAACCATTCGCCGCGCCCATGCGGTGCAACCGGTCACCGCGCTGCAAAGCGAATACTCGCTGTGGTGGCGCGAGCCCGAGCAGGAAATCCTGCCGACGCTTTGGGAATTGGGCATCGGCTTCGTGCCGTTCAGCCCATTGGGCAAAGGTTTTCTCACCGGCACCGTGTCGGCCGAGGCCACTTACGGCAGCGATGACTTCCGCAGCATCGTCCCGCGCTTCAGCCAGTCGGCGCTGCAAGCCAATCAGGGCCTCGTCGTGTTGATTCGTCAGATCGCCGCGCAGAAACAAGCCACCCCGGCGCAGATCGCGCTGGCCTGGCTGCTCGCGCAGGCACCGTGGATTGTGCCGATTCCGGGCACGACCAAACTGCATCGCCTGGAAGAAAACCTCGGCGGCGCGGACATCACGCTCGACGCTGCTGAACTCAAGGCAATTGACACCGCACTGGCGCAAATCCGTATCGAAGGCGAGCGTTATCCCGAGGCCCTCAAGGCGCGCGTCGGCCGATGAGTAACGATCACGATCCGCTGCGGCGCACGGTGATCGCCGCATTGGCCAGCGCGCCACTGCTGTCGCTCGCCGACACGCAGAGTGCCAGTGAAACACCGCGCTCAGGCTCGCGGATTCTGGTCGCGTATTTCTCGCGCTCCGGCAATACCCGCGTGGTCGCCGGGCTGATCCAGCGTGGACTGGGTAATAGCCGCAGCATCCTCGTCCTGCACGCGCCGAAAGCCAAGGTGCTGGAAGGTTTTGTGATGGAGGGTGAGCAGGAGCGCAGGACCATGGAACGCGTGAACGGCTGGCTGAGCGATCACCCTGTCACGCGTTAATTGAATTTTTGTACCGAGTGACATCTTGAAAATCCGCACGCTGGCCACGGCCCCCGCGCGGCACCGCGTCACGACCTGAACGGAGTTGATCTGATGAACATCGACGTCCGCAACCACACCGCCCTTCCCGCACTCATGGCGCTCTGTCTGAGTGTCGGGGCAATGTTCAGCGTTACCACTCACGCAGCCGAGGCATCGCAACCCATGACCAGCACGCCAGCAAGCGCAGCAACTTTGTCCAGCCAACAACAATCGATTCCACTGATCGCCGCGTTCATGGCGACCAGCGACATGCCCAACCTCAACACGGCGCTCAACCAGGGACTCGATGCCGGCCTGACCATCAGCGAAACCCGGGAAATTCTCGTGCAGCTCTACGCCTATGTCGGCTTCCCGCGCAGCCTGAACGCCTTGAACGAATTGATGACTGTGGTGCAAGCGCGCAAGCAGCGCGGCATTAACGATGCGCCGGGGCGTGAACCGAGCCGGGCGATTCCGACCGGTGATGAACTGCTGGCCGCCGGCACCGCCAATCAAACGAAGATCTCCGGCGCTCCGGTCAAAGGCCCGGTGTTCGAGTTCGCCCCGGTAGCCAACCAGTTCCTGCAAACCCACCTGTTCGGCGACATCTTCGAGCGCGACAACCTCGACTGGCAAAGCCGCGAACTGGCGACCGTCGGGGCGCTGGCGGCAACCCCGGGGGTGGAATCGCAATTGCGCTCGCACATGGCGGCGAGCCTGCGCGTGGGACTCAGCGCAGCACAGTTGCACGAGGTCAGTGAACTGCTGAAAAAACACGGCGACGCGCAGACGGCTGAACGTGCAGATGGGGCGCTGAAAGAGGCACTCGCGGCTTCAAAAAAGTGATCGTCCGATTGACCTGACGCGGCAATTCTTCATCGAAAAATAGCCGGACTGAGCCAAACCGATTCTGCGCGCTGCGGTGGCAGGATGCGGTCTGGGCTTTCTGCCGGAAGACATGGTCGCCAGCCATCTGGCCGACGGCATTCGGCGTCGTTGTCTATGCGTTGCGGTTCAAGCCCTGACGAGCCCTCCATGGCGAACGGTTTTGCGCAATGGCGATACTTACGGCTTTAAAACGGAAATCTCAGCGAACACTGCAAACCCGGGCTCATATTGAGCATCGACATCTCGCCCCGCAGTTGGCGGGTCAGGGATTTGATGATCTTCATTCCCACGGACGAATGCTGTTTCAGATCAAACCCCGCAGGCAGCCCCGCGCCTTTATCCGTCACGTTCAACAGCACCTGACCAGCAGCCGCCTTCAGCTCGATAAACACGTCCCCCGCCGACTTGTCGGCGTAGGCGTATTTAAGGGCATTGGTGACCAGTTCGTTGAGCACCAGCGCCAACGGGATCGCCTTGTCCAGCGGCAGGATGACGTCGTCCAGGTCGATCACGAAGCGTGTTTGCGCCGAGGCTGAACCGCGCAGCCCATCGATCAACTCGGCCAGATACATACCTGCGTTGACCGTTTCCACTTGATCGGCCTGATACAGCTTTTCGTGGACGGCGGCGATGCTCATGATCCGTCGGCTGGTATCGACGAGTGCCGCGCGGGCGACGGGATCTGCCAATTGGCGTATTTGCAGTTGGATCAGCCCGATGATCAGTTGCAGGTGATTCTTCGTCCGATGGTTGATTTCCTTGAGGAGCATGTCCTTTTGCTCAAGCAGCTGATTTTTCTGCCGCAGCGAGCGCCTCAGCTCCATTTGCGCCATGACCTGTTTGGCCAACGTCACCAGGGCGATTTTCTGTTGCGGGCTCAGCTGTCGCGGGTGTCGGTCGAGAATGCACAGCGTCCCGAGTCCGTAGCCTTCCGCCGTCTCCAGCAAGCAGCCGGCGTAGAAGCGCAAACCTTCATCGGCCGTCACCAGCGGGTTGGAGCTCATCCTCGGGTCAGCGCGCAGATCGGGTATGACGGTGATGCCGGGCTGCAGAAGGACGTGACGGCAGATGGAAACGTCCAAGGGTGTTTCGCGGATTCCCAAGCCTGTTTCCGCCTTGAACCACTGGCGGTGGCGGTCTATCAGGTTCATCACCGAAATTGGCGCGTCGCAGATGGCGGCGGCCAGGCTCACGAGCTCGTCAAAATCCGCTTCGCGTGGGGTATCGAGGATTTCATAGCCGTGCAGCACGGCAAGACGTTCGGGCGAGTCGCACGGGTCGATGAAGCTCTGCGAAATCATTAGGGCTCCAGCATAGGGAGGCACGCGCCATGGGTTCAAAACGCAAGGAATCGAATGCAGGCGTGCGCAGTGAGACAGGAAAGGAGCAGAGCATACACGCAATCGGTACCTGCCCGCCGTGCAGACTGATGCCCGTTGGTAAGCTCGCTGAATGCGGCGCGGCGTCCATACTGTGGTTGCCCCGCACTGCTTTCTTTCAACCCTGTCGGAGACCGACATGCCCACCCCTGAATCCGCCCTGCTGCAGAGCTGGCACGCCAACGCCGACGCGTGGATCGACGTCATCCGCAGCGGTGCCATTGAGAGCCGCCAGCAGGTGACTGATCAAGCCGTTCTACTGGCGATCATCGGGCGTCAGCCGGCGCGCGTGCTTGATCTGGGGTGCGGCGAAGGCTGGTTGCTGCGGGCGTTGGCGGATCGGGGAATTGAGGCGGTGGGCGTCGATGGCGATGCGACGCTGGTGGACGCGGCACGTCTGGCCGGCACTTGCACCGTGCATGTCGCTGACTACGACGCGTTGGTCGAGGCGAAGGTTGATGTCGGCCGCGATTACGATTTGATCTGCGCGAATTTTTCGCTGCTGCATCAGGACATCATTCCATTGCTGGCTGCGATGAATGCGCTGTTGACTCCTGGCGGTGCCCTGATCATCCAGACCCTGCATCCATGGGCCGTTGCGGCAGGCGATTATCAGGATGGCTGGCGCGAAGAATCGTTCGCCGGGCTCAAGGGCCAGTGGCAGCCGATGCCGTGGTATTTCCGCACGTTGTCGAGTTGGCTCAATGCGCTCGACATGGCCGGGTTGCGCTTGGTCGGCCTACAAGAACCGCAGCACCCGCAAAGCCCGGTTCCGCAGTCACTACTGATGGTGGCTGAGCGCAACTGATATCCAAAAAACACCGCTAACCCTGTAGGAGCCGAGCTTGCTCGCGAAGGCGTCGGCACAGCTTGAGCCTGTGTTGCTTGATACGCCGCCTTCGCGAGCAAGCTCGGCTCCTACAAGGGTTACGCGGTTTGCAGGATCAATCGCGGGCCGCGCAGGCGATACTGCGCCAACAAACGCATGACGTAGCCGATTTTGATCAGGGTCGGGCCGAGGATAGTCAGCGCATGCATCGCCACCAGCAGCGCAATCGGCATGTGCCCGTCATATAAGTACGCGCCGTAGATGCCAGCCAACAACATGACCAGACCGGCGACAAGGACTTTGCTCGACAGGTGCATAACGTTCAGCGGGCTTTCTAAGAAAGTGAGCATGGTGACGGACTCCTGAGCTGTTCAGTTTTGTACCTTGACCACTTCAAGTCTCGTGCCAGATTTATAACCCAACAAAATCAGCCACCTGCAAAAATCAGAGTCAAATTGACACAGATCAATAAAGGTCTTTTTGACTCAGGTATTTGTCATTAAGACTACATTCAGCTCAAACCATCAACGCCACCGCCTAAAAGCAAACCAATATCATTTGCGCGACCTGCGTCCTTTTGCTTTAATCGCGACCCATTCCTATTTAGACCCGCAACGGTCACTCTGGACGCTTGCTCTGATGACGGTCGCCGACACCTCACTCGTGCAGAATCTATACCTCAGCCACCACCGCTGGCTGCACGAGCTATTGCGTCGGCGCCTGAGCAACGCAATGGATGCCGCCGACCTTGCGCATGACACTTTCATCCGCGTGCTCAAGCGTCCGCAAACCTTCAACGGCGAAGTCCACGAACGCTCTTATCTGGCAACCATTGCCCGAGGCTTGTGCGTCGATCACTGGCGCCGTCGGCAACTGGAACAGACCTGGCTGGAAACCCTCGCCAATCGTCCGCCGGCCCTGCAGCCCTCGCCCGAGCAACAGGCGATCATCGTCGAGACCCTGCTGGAAGTGGACGCCATGCTCCAGCGTCTGCCGCAGCGTGTCAGCGACGCGTTCATCCTCGCGCAACTGCACGGCATGCCCTACAAACTGATCGCCGAACAAATCGGCGTCAGCGAACGGATGATCAAGAAATATCTGGCGCAGGCGATGATGCATTGCGCCATTCTTGAAGCCGAACTCGATGGTCTGCTGATTGAATAACGCCACGCAAAAACTCAGCCACGCCAGCCTCGAACAAGCGGCGCACTGGTACGTGCAATTGCATGACGAGCCGGTCGCCGAGCAGGAACATCTGCGCTGGCAGGCCTGGCTGGCACAGAGCCCTGAGCATCAGGCGGCCTGGCGTTATATCGAACGGGTTGGCCAGCGTTTTGCGCCGTTGCAGCAAGAAACCGAAGCCGTCAGCCACACCTTGCGCAGCAGCGCGCGCACGTCGATCAGCCGTCGTCAGTCGCTCAAAGGTCTGTTGATTTTGGCCGCGACCGGCATGGCCGGATGGGCCATCGAACGCAACACGCAGCTGATGGGTTCAGTCGAGCGGTTGACTGCCGACCTTTCCACCGGCACCGGCGAAACCCGCGAAGCGACGTTGAGCGACGGTAGCCGCATCTGGCTCAACGCCTTGAGTGCCCTGAATGTGCGTTTCGATGCGCACCAGCGCCTGCTGCAACTGTGTGCCGGCGAAGTGCTGATCGACACCGCCAAAGACCTCCGCCGAGCCTTTTGGGTCGAGACCGAACATGGCCGCATGCGTGCGCTGGGCACGCGTTTCAGCGTACGGCAGAACGAGCACAACACCGTACTGAATGTCTATGAAGGCGCGGTCGAAGCCACTAACCGTCAGGGCGAAACCGCCGTGATTCAGGCCGGTCAGCAAATCAACGTCAGCACTGGCCGCATGAACATCACCAGCGCTGCCGATCCTTCCCGCGAGGCCTGGCGCCGGGGTGTGTTGCTGGCCGATAACCTGCCGCTGGGCAAGTTGATCGAAGAACTCAGCCGTTATCGAGCGGGGCATCTGCATTGCGATCCGGTCGTGGCCGCGCTGCCGGTGATGGGTTCATTCCCGCTCAAGGACACCGATCAAGCCTTGCGCCTGCTGGAGGCGGCGCTGCCGATCCGCATCAACAAAACCTTCGATTGGTGGGTCAGCGTCGGGCCGAAAGCCTGAGGTTTTTTTCATATCGCGGTTCCCTTTTGGCGGGTTCATTCGGTTAACCACTAGCCCCCTCATTTCATTGATCGCCCCGGGAACTCCATGTTGCGCTCTACCCTCGCCCGCACCCGTTTCGCCCTGGCCTTGGCGTCTGCCATGCCGGCGATGTGTGCGTTAGCGGAGGGACAGATTCAGCATTATTCGGTTGCGCCCGGTTCGTTGGTCACAGTGCTCAACCGCTTCGCCGAACAAAGCGGCGTGTTTATCGCCGGGCACAATGACCTTGCAGCAGACAAGCGCAGCCCCGGCCTCAGCGGTGACTACACGCCACAACAGGCGCTGCAAATCCTGCTCAAGGGCAGCGGCCTGCAAGCTCAGCGGCAAATGGGCGGCGGTTACGTTTTGCGCAGCACAGCCATTGCAAATCCGCTGCAATTGGACGCCACGACCATCAACGGCAAAACCCTCGGCGCGATCACCGAGGACACTCACGCCTACACCACCGGCGTCAGCGCATCCGCCACCGGACTGGCGCTGTCGCTGCGCGAAACCCCGCAGTCGGTGACCGTGATCACCCGCCAGCAAATCGACGACCAAGGCGCCAACGGCATCGCCGATGTGCTGCGCCGCGCGCCGGGGATCAGCGTGCAAAACTACGACAGCGAGCGCTGGGAGTTCTCCAGCCGTGGCGCGCCGATCACCAATTTCCAGTACGACGGCGTTAATACCGACTACGACGGCGTCTACGATTACGGCACCACCAGCACCGACATGGCAACCTTCGACCGCGTCGAAATCATCAAGGGCGCGACGGGATTGATGACCGGCTCCGGCGACCCTTCGGCCACGGTGAACCTGATCCGCAAACGCCCAACGCAAGCCTTCAAAGCCTCGCTCAGCAGCAGCGTCGGGTCGTGGGACAACTACCGCAGCGAAGCCGATATCTCCGGCGCTCTGAACAGCAACCTGCGCGCACGTTTTGTCGGCGTTCATCAGGAACGCAGCGCCCACGCCGATCACTACCAGAACACCAAGGACATCGCCTACGCCATCGTCGAAGCCGATCTTGATCCGGACACTCTGCTGACCTTCGGTTTCGACCAGCAAAACACTCGCTCACGCGGCGCGAGCTGGACGGGTTTTCCGATGTTCTACAGCGATGGTTCGCGGACGAATTTCTCTCGCTCGTTCAACCCGGCCACTGACTGGAGCCGCCGCGATTTCACCAATCAGACTGTGTTTGCTTCCGTCGCCCGACAACTGCAAAACGACTGGACGCTGAAACTCAGCTACGACCGCAAACACCGCGAGCACGACACCTTGCTCGGCTCGGCCAGCGGCGGTAATCCAGATCCGGTGACCGGCGATGGCATGTTCCTCTACATGGGCAAATTCAAGGGCGACGAGGTGCAGGACAACGTCGATCTCAACCTCGGCGGGCCGTTCTCGTTGTTCGGTCGCGAGCACCAGATGATCGTCGGTTTCATGTCGATGAACACTCGCCAGAACAACCCGGTGTACGGCTCGGTTTATCCGCCGCTGGACGGCAGTATCTTCGACTGGCACGGCGAGTTCGCCAAACCCGATATCCCGCAGATCGGCATTGACGACATCAGCCAGCGCCAGACCGGCGCCTACGTCTCGACCCGCTTCAAGGTCAGCGACGACCTGGCGCTGATCCTCGGCGGACGCGTCAGTGATTTCACCGCCAGCGACCACCTCGACTACAGCGACCCGGCCACGGTCGATGTGCGCGATGGCTACCGCCAGACCGGGGTGGTCACGCCTTACGCCGGCGCGGTCTACGACCTCAACGCTACTTACTCGCTGTACACCAGTTACACGCGGATTTATCAGCCGCAACTGAGCAAGGACGCCGCGCGCCAAGTGCTCGACCCGGTGCAAGGCGACAGCTATGAAGCGGGGATAAAAGCCGAGTATTTCGACGGTCGGGTCAACGCCAGTTTTGCCGTGTTTCGCATCGAACAAGACAACGTCGCCGAGCAGGTCAGCGGCTTCGACACGCAGGCTGTTTATCGCGCGGTGCAAGGCGCGACCACCAAAGGTTTCGAGTTCGAACTGGCTGGCGAAGTCGCCGACGGCTGGAACCTCTCCGCCGGTTACGCCTACAACCACACCCGCGATGCCAACGGCGATCCGGTATATGCCTCGATCCTGCAAACCACCGCGCCGGAGCAGTTAGTCCGCCTGTTCAGCAGCTATCGCCTGCCCGGTGTCTGGCAAAACCTGACCCTGGGCGGCGGCGTCAGTTGGCAGAGCGAATTCTTCGGCAACGTGTTCCAGCCCGGCGCCGATCAGAACGTGCGCATCACTCAGGACAGTTATTACCTGGTCGACGCGATGGCGCGCTACCGCTTCAACGAACATTTGAGCACCACGCTCAATGTGAAAAACCTCTTCGACAAAACCTACTACACCGACCTCGGCAACTTCGGCACCGGCTTCTACGGCGAACCGCGCAGCCTGCAACTGGCGGCGCGCTGGGATTTTTGACGCCGCGACTTGTCGATCTACGGCACTGCCATTCGACCAAGGACTGTCTACGCTGAAAGTCCAGCGTGTCTAACCTGCCGAGGATGACTGCCATGCAACGCTTTCAAAAAATCACGCCGTGCCTGTGGTTCGACGATCAGGCCGAAGCGGCGGCGAAGTTCTATTGCTCGATCTTCGATCACGCGAAAATCACCGGCCTGACCCACTACAGCAAGGCCGGTCAGGAATTTCACGGCAAGCCGGAAGGTGCGGTGATGACCGTCAGTTTTGAGCTCGATGGCCATACGTTTACCGGGCTGAATGGCGGGCCGATGTTCACGTTTAGTGAAGCGATTTCGTTTCAGGTCAATTGTCAGAATCAGGAAGAAGTCGACCATTTCTGGGGCCAACTGTCTGCGGGCGGCCCGGTCGAGGCGCAGCAGTGTGGCTGGCTCAAGGACAAGTTCGGCGTGTCGTGGCAAATCGTCCCGGTGGCGTTCATGCAAATGATGCTGGACGCCGACACCAGCAAGTCGCAGCGGGCCATGCAGGCGATGTTCAAAATGAAAAAACTCGACATTGCCGAACTGGAACGGGCCTTTGCCGGCCAGAGCTAATACACTCGGGCACTGGCCTGCCGGGAATAACCATAATGAAACACGCTGCCGCCAAAAACCCTGAAAAAGCCCCGCGCTTCTGGCGCGACGACGCCCTGCCCTTTATCGAAGCGCGGGCCATCGCCGATGGTCGCGAAGTCTGTTACGCCCGGCATTCCCACGCGCACTTTTCCATCGGCGCGATCACTGCCGGGCGCAGTACTTATGTGCATGAACAGGCGCAATTCGAGGTGGCGGCGGGCACCGTGGTGCTGATGAATCCGGGCGATGTGCACGCCTGCAATCCGATTGATGATCAGCCATGGTCGTACGTGATGCTGTACGTCGAAACGCCGTGGCTGACGGATTTGCAGCATCAGTTGGGGTTTGGTGAGGATCTGGAATTTCGCCGGTTTGCCGCCACGCACTTGCAGGATGCGCCGCTGTATTGCGGCTTGATGGCGCTGTACGAGGTGTTGGTCGACGATCAGCAGGATGTGCTGCGTAAACAGAGCACGGCGGTGGAGTTTTTCAGCGATCTGCAATGGCGCCTGAACCCTGCCGGGCAAGCGTTGCGCGAGCCGAATTTCAAACTGGAACGGGCGGCGGATTTTATTCGTGAGCACTGCACGGAACTGCTCAGCCTTGAGGATATTTGCGCGGCGGCGCAGTTGTCACCGTCGTACTTGATCCGCGCGTTCAAGCAGCATTACGGCATGACCCCGCATGCGTTTTTGGTCAATCAGCGCATCCAGTTTGCCCGCGAGCGTTTGCGTGGCGGGCAGTTGATTGCCGATGTAGCGCTGGAGGCTGGGTTTGCTGATCAGGCGCATTTTCAGCGCGCGTTCAAACAACACCTGGCCGCAACCCCCGGCCAATATCGTGGCTAACGTTGGGGAAAGATCAAAAGATCGCAGCCTTCGGCAGCTCCTACAGGGTGTACTCATTCCCTTGTAGGAGCTGCCGCAGGCTGCGATCTTTTGCCTTTCAAGGTTTATGGCAACAACAAATACCCCGCACTGATCGCCAACAGCCCAGCCATTACCCGGTTAAACCAACGCATCCCCGCCGCATTGCTCAAATACCCGCGCAAGAACGTCCCGGCATATACCCAGCAACCCACCGACACATAGCAGATCACCAGATACACCGCCGCAAACTGCCAGACCAGCCGCGCCTCACCATCGGCGACAAACGCGCCCATCCCCGCAACACAGGCCAGCCACGCCTTGGGGTTGAGCCATTGCATCACCGCGCCGTATAGCATCGACGGCGCCCGCGCTGAATCCTTGGCATTTAACTGACCGTCATCCGTGGCAAGTTTCCACGCCATGAACAGCAAAAACGCCACACCGGCCAGTTGCACCACGCGGGTCATGAACGGCCACAGCTGCAGCACTTCATGCAGCCCCAACCCCATCAGCACCAGCAGCAACACAAATCCTAGCGTGGCTCCGGCGACGTGCCGTTGACTGGCGCGAAAGCCGAACTGCGCCCCCGAACTCAACGCCACAATATTCACCGGCCCCGGCGTGATGGACGCCGCCAGCGCAAACGCCGCCATCGAAACAATCAGACTCATCGCACACCTGCTTCAAAACGAGGAACAAGGCGCCCACCCTAACCAGCGCCCGATCCCCGGTATTGAAGAAAATCACCCTGCCCCTGTAGGAGCTGCCGAAGGCTGCGATCTTTTGATCTTGTCTTTTAAAAACAGGATCAAAAGATCGCAGCCTTCGGCAGCTCCTACACGGGGGGTTGTGGGTTAGTCCAGGCGCGGCACGGTGAAGCGGAATTCGCTGCCCTGCCCCGGTTCGCTCTCGGCGACGATCCGCCCGCCATGGGCCTCGACGATGCCTTGGGTGATGTACAAACCCAAACCGGTGCCAGTCGGGTTGCCGTCCTTCACCGTCCAGTAACGATCGAACACGTGCGGCAGGTTTTCCTTGGGAATACCCTCGCCGCTGTCGCGCACGGTGAAGACAATTTCATCGCCCACCGACTTCGCACGCACGCCGACCGTGCCCAGACGCGGAGTGAATTTGATCGCGTTACCGATCAGATTCGACAGCACCTGAAACAGCCGCTCAGGATCGCCATGAATGCTCAGATCCGCGTCGGCCTCAAAGGAAATGCTGATGTCCTTGTCGATTGCCAACGGTGCGAGCAGCGATTGCGCTTCCTCGAACATCTGCCCGACGTCGAGTTTCTGCGGGGTGATGGTGTAGCGCCCGGCGTCGATTTTCGAGGTGTCGAGCAAGTCTTCCAGCAGCGTATTCATGCGCCCGGCCGCTTGTTGCATGGTGTCGATGGCCGTGGAGATTCTGCGCGACGTGTGCGGGCCGTCGGAACTGAACGCCTTCTGCATCATGCCGCAGAGCATCGAGATCACCGTCATCGGGTTGCGCAGATCGTGGGAAACCACCGCCACCAGCTCATCACGGGCACGCACCGCTTCCTGCTCGCGGCACACTTGCCGCGCCAGATCATTTTCCAGCGCCGAACGCCGCAGATCGTTGGCCGCAAACAGATCGCCGTGGCTCCATTTGGTGGAGATCCCGGCCATCTCGACTTTCCAGATTTCAAACGACGTACGCGGGCGCAATCGCAGGCCGGCGTCGGAGTTTTCCAGATCCAGCGGTTTGCGCGGATCGCCACTCCAATTGATGTTTTCCTTCACCTCGGGGCGGAACCACAGCACGCCGTTGTCGACCGGTTTTGGCAGGCTCATGGCGAGCACGCCGCTGGCGACTTGCTGATAGTGTGCGGCCGGCGGGTAAACGCTGGCGAGGTGATGACTGGAGAAAACCGCCTCGCCGCCGTCCTGCAACCACTTGTGCAGGGCGCGGATTTCGTCCGGCTCCGGGCAGTTGCCGTAACGGTGCAATTGCTTGTCTTCGATGATCGCAATGCCGCCGGCGCCGGTCAGTGCCATCAGCACTTCGGGCTGGTTAGCCAGACCGTCGAATACATTCTGCGGCGAGTCGATCATCGCTTGATTGAGCATCGCCAGTGCGTCGACTTTTGCTTCGCGCTGACGGCTGACTTCCAGCGCCTCCATCGCACTGATTTGCAGCGACAACACCTGGCCGATGGTCTGGCACGCGGCACGCAATTCGTGCGGCACATGCAGCGGTTCGCGGTTGCCGCAGCTGATCAGGCCCCAGAGTTTGTCGCCCTTGAGCAGGGAAATACTCATCGACGACAACACGCCCATGTTCTTCATGTACTGGCAGTGAATCGGCGACACGCTGCGCAGCGTGGCGAAACTCAAGTCCAGCGGCGTTTGCGTGTCCGGACGCAGCTTCGGCACCAGCGGCACCGGCTCGTACGCGGCATCCGGGATGATCCGCAGCCAGTTGGTGCGATACAGCTCGCGGGCCTGCTCGGGAATGTCGGACGCCGGGAAGAACAGACCGTTGAACACTTCCATCGACGGATCGGAGGCTTCGGCAATGACTTGGCCGTGGCCCTCTTCTTCGAAGCGATAAATCAGCACCCGGTCGTAACCGGTCATCGCCTGAATTTCTTTGACGCTGATGTCGTACAGCGCCTGCAACGTCGTCGCGCCTTGCAGCCGCTGGAGCATGCGGCCCAAATGGGTTTCGCTGCCCGCCACGTTACGCGGCTGGAAGTTCTCGACGTGTATTTCCAGTTCGAGAATCAACACGCCTTTATGACGGTGCAGCAAGCCTTCGAACGCCATGTCGTTGAGTCGAAACAGCAGCGGCGCCGAGTCGGACAGCGTCGGCTGTTGCAACGTCTGGCGTACTTGCGCGGCGTGTTCATCGCCAATCAGGCTTTGCAGCGGTTGACCGATCAGCGCCAGCGCCGGACGGCCGAGCAGGCTCTCGACGTTGGCGCTGACCTGAATGATCTCCAGCGCGGGCTCGCTCAAGGTCAGTAGCAACCCGTGCGGCTGGATCGCGCCGGGGAACCGAATCGGTTCGTCGGCACAGTTGGCCAGCAGTTCTTCAAAGGCTTGTTTGTCTTGCGGAGTCATGCCAGTACCTCCCGGCTTTCGAGCCAGCGCTCGAAACAACTGAATGTGGTGTGTGCGGCCGCCACTACGGCCTTGCGCTCGTCCGCATCCATCGGTCGACTGCCCAGGTATTCCATGAAATCGCGCCAGCGACGGCCGGTGGCGGCGCCGTAGACATCGAGAAAAGCCGCGCCGTTATCGGCTTCCAGGCCTAACCGCGCAGAAATTTCCCGGCGCAGGATTTGCCCGCCGAGCGTTGCGCCTTCGAGCACGTACAGTATGCCGAGGCAGCTAGCGCCGGAATTGATCTGCGGCAATTGGCTACAGATCGGCAGGCGGTTGATGGCTTCATCCGCGACGCCCAACGCTTGCAGGTCGCCGTGCAAGGTGGCGGTTTTGAGACGTGGCGTCAGATCAAAATCGGCGGGGATGCAGTGGCTGTCCAGCAATGCGCTTTCCAGCGGCAGGTAGAAGCCGTAGTAAGCCTGCATCAGCCGTTGAAAAGCCTGAATATCGAGGGCGTCGGAGAAAAAAGGAAGGCGTTTTTCCAGCGCGATGTGCAGGTCGGCAGTGCCGGCTCGCAGATCTTGCAGCACCGGTGGCACATAAACTTCACGGGCCTTTGCTTGCATGTAGATCGCTCTTGGTGAGGCCGCCTGGGGCCATTCGGGGTTGGCATCGCATCGAGGGATTTTACACGGCACAGGTCATTTTTCTGACCCAACGACTAGTTTTTTCAGACGAAACCACTGCCCTCTGACCTTTCAGAGTTTCAGATTTCGCAAAAAGTTCGAACGGTTTCGCCAGTACCGCCGGGCGCTGTACCGCGACAGCACTGCCTGACTGTACGGGTCGGGCCGCACGGGGGCTGTGATAAAAATGCGCTTCTGGTTTCTGGAGTGCTGTCATGGATCTCGCCACGCTGTCGCTGTTTCTCCCCGCCTGCTTCGCCCTGAACATGGCCCCCGGCCCGAACAATTTGCTGTCGGTGAGCAACGCCACGCGTTACGGCTTTCAGCGCGCCTGCTCGGCGGGTATCGGGCGGATTCTGGCGTTTGCCGGGATGATTGCGCTCGCGGGCGCCGGTCTGTCGGTGGTATTGCAGACGTCGGAATGGCTGTTTCAGGCGATCAAGATCGTCGGCGCGGCGTATTTGTTGTACATGGCCTGGCAACTGTGGCGCGCCAACACCGAAACCGAGGAGGAAATAGCCGGGGCTTCGGTGGGATTCTGGGCGTTGGCGCGACAGGAGTTTCTGGTGGCCGCCGGTAATCCGAAAGCGATCCTGTTGTTCACCGCGTTTTTGCCGCAGTTCGTCGACCCTGGCCGCCCGGTGCCAGCACAGTTCGCCGTGTTGGGCGTGCTGTTTCTGTCGCTGGAGTGGATCGCCATCAGCGCCTACGCCTACATGGGCCTGCACATGCGCCGCTGGTTCGCCGAGCCGCGCGGCAAGCGTATTTTCAATCGCTGCTGCGCGGGACTGTTGTCGGCGGCGGCTTCGGTGTTGCTGCTGGCGAAACGGGCGTGAGGTTTACGCCTCGGACGGGCCTTTGAGTTCGACCTGATTGCCGTCAGGGTCGAAACAATACAGCGACAGACCTTTTCCTTCGGCGCCGAAACGCGATTCGGCTTTGGCCACGGTCAGGCCGAAGGATTGCAGATGTTCGGTCAGCGCGGCTTCATCGAACGGTTCGATGCGCAGGCAGAAGTGATCGACGTTACGCCGCTCGACCCCGGCCGCCCCACCGCCCTTGCGGCCGAGTTCGCCTTGCAGGTCAACGAGGTCGATCATTGAGGTGCCGGCGCGCAGGTGGATCAGGCCCAGCGGCTCGTTGCGCTTGACCACCTCGGCGCCGAAAACCTGGCTGTAGAAATCGATGCTGCGTTGCAGATCCTCGACGCGCAGGACGATGTGATCGATGTGATGAATGGAAAACGGATGCATAACTCAACGCCTCACACTATGTAGGAGCTGCCGAAGGCTCGGGC
>NZ_CACSJY010000084.1:0-16507 GCF_902706155.1 Pseudomonas sp. 18058 | reverse complement strand
CGGTTTCGAAGCCAGGCTTGCGGCACTAGAAGCTGCCGCTTAATCCAAGACGCCGCCATTGAGCGGTATTTTTTTGTCTGGAGGAAAATATGACCATCACCGAAAAAGACCGTGACGTTCTCGCCCGCACGTTGTGGGGCGAGGCGCGCGGCGAGAGTTTGACCGGACAGATCGCCGTAGCGTGGACAGTTCGAAACCGCGTGATCGATGGAAAGGAGAAATCGTGGTGGGGGGAGGGGTATGCGGGCGTTTGCCAGAAACCGTATCAGTTCAGCTGCTGGAACAAGACTGACCCGAACTATCAGTTCCTGATCGGCGTGAAGCAGATCCCGTTTCGCGAACTGGCCCAAGCGCGCATCGCTGCTGACCAGGTGATCGACGGCAAGGTGGCGGATCCCACCGGCGGCGCCACGCACTACTACGCCTCCAGCATCAAGGCGCCGGCTTGGTCGCTGAAGGCAAAGCAGACCCTGAAATTGGGCGGCCACGTCTTTTTCAGGGATGTGCCGTGATTGCCGTGCCCGGCGCTATCGGCTTTCCCGGTCTCGCTTCTCCATAAGCAGTCGCTGATTTTCTTGATGAAGATGATCGCGTTGCTTCGATACCAGCAACATGCTGTTCACCTTGCGGAGCAGTTCCGATCGTTCGTCTTGCAAGCGGGAGACGTTTTCGGCGGCTTTTTGCAGATCTGCTGCGGCCTTGGTTTTTTCAGCAGCCAGTTGGTCGTTCATTTCGACCAACGTAAAAATCCGCTCTCGCATCTGGCGCAGCTGTAGCGTCAGCTCCTCGAACTCGTTTTCGTACATCCTGAGCTGATGCTGGCAGGTTTGGAGCGGAGTCGGGCAACCGAGCCAATCGTCGGTGTCTTCTATATAGAGGGGATCCACGGGTGCGCCTTGCTTGTACTGTTTGGATATACAGTAATCGAGGCGCAGCCGGTGAGCGAGGGTGAGGCGACGAGCTGTAGGATTTTGGATTGGTGTTCAGTCGGCAGAACGCCGAGGGAGGAAAGTGCACGCACTTCGACTGCATTTGCCAATTCTTTGCGATAGCCTCAAGAATCAAACCAAAAGAGGAGTCATCGTTATGGCAAAAGCGTTGTATGGGGTTTATTTCATCTTCGCCCTGGGGTTCGTCGGAATTGGGTATTCGTTTTTCACGGCGTCCAAGGACATGGAGCAGAATGCGTTTTCATGCTTAAGGCTGCCACAGGCCGAAATTGATAAATGCATGGATGGTGTGACACAGCATGCCGCCACTCTTCGGAAAGCTGCCGGGGTTCTTACCGGCCAGAATTGAAAATCACTGTAGGAATATACAACGCTAAGTTATTGATTCTTATAGGGTGATGTGGCGATTTTGAACGTGGTAAGAAATTGTATATTTCCCATGTAAATCAATAGGTTGCGTGGTTGTCGTGGTCACCTTGACATGGTGGGGCAAGGTGACCACAGAGTTACAAGCCGGAGCCTAAATCAGCGAGGCGTTCGGCGAATCAACCTTTCAAATTCTGCCTGCGCATCGTAGAACTCATCCCGAACAGAAAGCCACACCGCTACGTCTTGCTCAGTATGCGCGGGATTTGATTCTAGTAGCTCCCATTGGGCGCAATGCCGATCAAAGGCGACATTCGCCTTTTCCCGAGCTTGATCAACGTAAACAGAAATTGTGTTCATAGATTAGATTCCTTAGCGGTTTACACCGGTTGTGAATCTCTCAGCTCAGCGCTGGGAGCAACAGCATCTCGTACCAATATTTGTACCACTGGGTGTGTTTCGCAGTAGATCGGTGTGTGGTGCAGGGTAGGCAAACCCCAATAAACATTAGGATTATCTACCCGGAGACCCATAGCAAAACCCACAAACAATACTAGGAGTATGGCTGAAGATCTGTCGATGGTTGTTTGAGTGACCTGAAAATCTCGTGAAAAGGCCTGTAAAAAGAGGGGTTTCCGGCGAACGGTTATAGTTTTTTCTCGAATACGAAAAACCCCGCACGGGGCGGGGTTTTGATGCTGCGAAAAAACCGACTTAAGCGTGCAGGGTTTCTGCTGCGTAGAGGGTGTTTTCCAGCAGGCAGGCACGGGTCATCGGGCCAACACCGCCCGGGACTGGCGTGATCCAGCCAGCGCGGGGCAGGGCGGTTTCGTAAACAACATCGCCGACCAGTTTGCCGTCGTCCTGACGGTTAATGCCGACGTCAACGACGATCGCGCCTTCCTTGATCCACTCGCCCTTGACCAGGCCCGGCTTGCCGGCGGCGACGACCACCAGATCAGCACGGCCGACGTGGCCGGCCAGATCCTTGGTGAAGCGGTGGGTCACGGTCACGGTGCAACCGGCCAGCAACAGTTCCATCGCCATCGGGCGACCGACGATGTTGGAAGCGCCAACGACCACCGCGTCCAGACCATAAAGATCAACACCGGTGCTTTCCAGCAGGGTCATGATGCCTTTAGGCGTGCACGGACGCAGCAGCGGGATGCGCTGGGCCAGACGGCCGACGTTATAAGGATGGAAACCGTCGACGTCTTTGTCCGGGCGGATGCGCTCCAACAATTTGGAGGCGTCCAGGTGCTCAGGCAGCGGCAGTTGCAGGAGGATGCCGTCGATCGCAGGGTCGTCGTTGAGGCGATCGATCAGATCGGTCAACGCTTGTTGCGTGGTTTCGGAGGGCAGGTCGTAGGCTTGAGAGAGGAAGCCGACCTCTTCACAGTCTTTACGCTTGTGCGAGACATAAACCTGAGAGGCAGGATCGCTGCCGACCAGGATCACCGCGAGGCCGGGAGTGCGCAGGCCTTGCTGGCGACGCTCGGCAACTCGTTTGGCGATCTGCTGGCGCAGGCTGGCGGCGATCGATTTGCCGTCGATTAGTTGTGCAGTCATTGCGCGTGATTAACCATCGAGAGGGGAAAAAAAGAGAACGCATTCTCGCATGTCGGGCGGTGAGGGCAAAGGCGCTTGGTCAGCAAATTCCCCTAACTCCTTTAATTAAATGAATTTTTTTCAAAAAGGATTTGACGACCTTCGGAGCGCTCTATACTATTCGTCGCACTTGTCGGGCACAGCCTAGCACTGGTTAAGAAGGTCGAGCAGGATTACGGTTTTGCGAAGACTGGAAAGCACTTAGTTTGTAGTTCTTTTAGAGTACAGATTAATAAGGCGCCCGTAGCTCAGCTGGATAGAGCATCCGCCTTCTAAGCGGATGGTCGCAGGTTCGAGTCCTGCCGGGTGCGCCATTAGGCAGCTTTGGCACAAGTAACGCGATATGGTGGGCGTAGCTCAGTTGGTAGAGCACGGGATTGTGACTCCCGTTGTCGTGGGTTCGATCCCCATCGTCCACCCCATATTTCGAAAGGCGCCAGATGTAACAGTCTGGCGCCTTTGCTTTAAAAGCTTCATCCGCGGATGTGGTGGAATTGGTAGACACACTGGATTTAGGTTCCAGCGCCGCGAGGCGTAAGAGTTCGAGTCTCTTCATCCGCACCAAACAAGCTTCATTCATGCCGTTGGCTTGATGAGGTTCAACAAAGAAGTTAAACGGCTTTTTTGTTACGCAATATGGTGGGCGTAGCTCAGTTGGTAGAGCACGGGATTGTGACTCCCGTTGTCGTGGGTTCGATCCCCATCGTCCACCCCATATTTCGAAAGGCGCCAGATTTAACAGTCTGGCGCCTTTTTTGTTTTAGCGGTTTGAGAAATCGGCGACCGCGGTTTTCGGGTCGCAGGGCAGGGCGTTTCGTCGTATTGATGTTTCTGGATGATGCCGCGCTGCCCGCCGGTCTTGCTTGCAGGGTCGGCCGTCAGGGAATGATCGGGATCCCTTCTATATATAGAAGAGGTTGCCGCAGAGCCTTGGCGTGATTGGTTGTATTCGCCTGTGGTGCGCGATGCATTCGTGTATTCGCACCGATAAATTGCCTGCTGTTTTTTTACCCGTTTTCAGTAGGGTGACTTCTTGAGTTTGACCCACTAGAATGCATGCCCTTGATTCTGGGGTCGGAAACGGCCGGCTAACGTCTGTGCAACGAGGAATATCCATGCAAGTTTCTGTTGAAAATACTACTGCTCTTGAGCGCCGCATGAGCGTCACCGTGCCGGCTGAGCGCATTGAGAGCCAGGTCAACAAGCGTCTGCAGCAGACTGCCCAAAAGGCCAAGATTGCTGGCTTCCGTCCAGGCAAAGTGCCAATGAGCGAAATCAAGCGCCGTTTCGGTGCTGATGCTCGTCAGGAAGCTGTCGGCGACGTGATCCAGTCCTCCTTCTACGAAGCTGTGGTTGAGCAGAAGCTGAACCCGGCCGGTTCGCCGTCGATCGAGCCTAAGTCGCTCGAAGCGGGCAAGGACCTGGAATACGTCGCAGTGTTCGAAGTGTTCCCGGAGTTCACCGTTGCCGGCTTCGACGGCATCACCGTTGAGCGCCTGAGCGCTGACGTGGCTGACGCTGACCTGGACAAAATGCTCGACATCCTGCGCAAGCAGAACACCCGTTTTGAAGTGGCCGATCGCGCTGCCCAGAACGAAGACCAGCTGAACATCGATTTCGTTGGCAAGGTTGACGGCGAAGTATTCGCTGGCGGCTCCGCCAAAGGCACCCAGCTGGTACTGGGTTCCGGCCGCATGATCCCGGGCTTCGAAGAAGGTCTGGTTGGCGCTAAGGCTGGCGAAGAACGCGTTCTGAACCTGACCTTCCCAGAGGACTATCAGAACCTGGACCTGGCTGGCAAAACCGCCGAGTTCACCGTGACCGTCAACACTGTGTCCGAGCCTAAGCTGCCTGAGCTGAACGAAGAGTTCTTCGCTCAATTCGGCATCAAGGAAAGCGGCATCGACGGTTTCCGCACCGAAGTTCGCAAGAACATGGAGCGTGAACTGCGTCAGGCGATCAAATCCAAGGTCAAGAATCAGGTAATGGACGGTCTGCTGGCCACCAACCCGATCGAAGTGCCTAAGGCTCTGCTGGCCAACGAAGTTGACCGTCTGCGCGTGCAGGCTGTTCAGCAGTTCGGCGGCAACATCAAGCCTGATCAACTGCCGGCCGAGCTGTTCGAAGAGCAAGCCAAGCGCCGCGTTGTGCTGGGTCTGATCGTTGCTGAAGTGGTCAAGCAATTCGACCTGAAGCCTGACGAAGCTCGCGTTCGCGAAATGATTCAGGAAATGGCTTCCGCTTACCAGGAGCCTGAGCAGGTTGTGTCGTGGTACTACAAGAACGAGCAGCAACTGAACGAAGTGCGTTCGGTTGTGCTGGAAGAACAAGTTGTGGATACTGTTCTGCAGAAAGCTAGTGTGACCGACAAGTCGGTCTCTTACGAAGAAGCAGTCAAGCCGGTAGAAGCTCCACAAGCCGACTGATTGTTTTTGCGTTAAGAAATACACACATAAGCCAGCTTTCGAGCTGGCTTATGCGTATTCAAGACATAACTATTTGGGAGTGACTGCAGAGCATGTTCCGTAATTCGTATATTCAGCAGAACTCTGATATCCAGGCCGCAGGCGGCCTGGTTCCGATGGTTGTCGAGCAGTCCGCTCGTGGCGAACGCGCCTACGACATCTATTCGCGCCTTCTCAAGGAGCGAGTGATCTTTCTGGTTGGGCCGGTAGAGGACTACATGGCCAACCTGATTTGTGCGCAACTGCTGTTCCTTGAAGCGGAAAACCCGGACAAGGATATCCATCTCTATATCAACTCCCCGGGCGGTTCGGTAACGGCTGGCATGTCGATCTACGACACCATGCAGTTCATCAAACCCAATGTGTCGACCACCTGCATCGGTCAGGCCTGCAGCATGGGCGCGTTCTTGTTGACCGCCGGTGCACCTGGCAAGCGTTTCTGCCTGCCGAACTCGCGTGTGATGATTCACCAGCCACTGGGCGGTTTCCAGGGCCAGGCATCGGATATCGAAATCCATGCCAAGGAAATCCTCTTCATCCGCGAGCGCCTGAACACGCTGATGGCCAAGCACAGTGGGCGTACCCTTGAAGAAATCGAGCGTGATACCAACCGCGATAACTTCATGAGTGCAGAAGCTGCGAAGGAATACGGCTTGATCGATGAAGTGATCAACCAGCGCCCAGCTTAAAATAAGCAACTCAAAATAGGCTTGGTCGGCGAGTCTGTTCGCCAGCGGGCTTGAAAAAGCCCGCAATAGCCTTCATCTTGTGTTGCAAGCCTATCGGATTTGGATCGAACGAATGACTGACACCCGCAACGGCGAGGACAACGGCAAGCTGCTCTATTGCTCCTTCTGTGGCAAAAGCCAGCATGAAGTGCGCAAATTGATTGCCGGCCCCTCGGTCTTTATCTGCGACGAGTGCGTCGACCTGTGCAATGACATCATCCGCGAGGAGGTGCAGGAAGCACAGGCCGAGAGCAGCGCGCATAAATTGCCTTCGCCTAAAGAAATCAGCGGCATCCTTGATCAATACGTCATTGGTCAGGAGCGTGCGAAAAAGGTTCTGGCCGTAGCGGTGTACAACCACTACAAGCGCCTTAACCAGCGTGACAAAAAGGCTGACGACGTCGAACTCGGCAAGAGCAACATCCTGCTGATCGGCCCGACAGGCTCCGGTAAAACCCTGCTGGCCGAAACACTGGCCCGCTTGCTGAACGTTCCGTTCACCATCGCCGACGCAACCACCCTCACCGAGGCGGGTTATGTAGGTGAAGACGTCGAGAACATCATTCAGAAGCTGCTGCAGAAGTGCGATTACGACGTAGAGAAAGCCCAGATGGGTATTGTCTACATCGATGAAATCGACAAGATTTCGCGCAAGTCCGACAACCCGTCGATCACCCGGGACGTTTCCGGTGAAGGCGTGCAGCAGGCCTTGCTCAAGTTGATCGAAGGCACGGTCGCTTCCGTACCGCCGCAAGGTGGCCGCAAGCATCCGCAGCAGGAATTCCTGCAGGTCGACACCCGTAACATCCTGTTCATCTGCGGTGGTGCGTTCTCGGGTCTGGAAAAGGTTATTCAAAACCGTTCCACCAAAGGCGGCATCGGTTTCAACGCAGAAGTGCGCAGCAAGGAAGAAGGCAAGAAAGTCGGTGAATCCCTGCGTGAAGTCGAGCCTGACGATCTGGTCAAGTTCGGTCTGATCCCGGAATTCGTCGGTCGTCTGCCGGTACTTGCGACGCTGGACGAGCTCGACGAGGCTGCGCTGATGCAGATTCTCACCGAGCCGAAGAATGCTCTGACCAAACAGTATGCCAAGCTGTTCGAGATGGAAGGCGTCGATCTGGAATTCCGTGCTGACGCGCTGAAATCCGTCGCCAAACGTGCCCTGGAACGAAAGACCGGTGCTCGTGGCCTGCGCTCGATTCTCGAAGGTGTATTGCTCGACACGATGTATGAAATCCCATCGCAGTCTGAGGTGAGCAAAGTCGTGATCGATGAAAGCGTGATCGAAGGCAAGTCCAAGCCACTGTATATCTACGAAAACAGTGAGCCGGCAGCCAAGGCAGCACCGGACGCGTAAGCGTCCACCCTGCCGCAACAAAGAAGGGGCCTTCGGGCCTCTTTTTTTTTATGGCATTTTTTACATCCGCTTTGCGCTTGTTTTTTTTCAAGGCAGCCCCCATCTTGGTTTCAAGCTCAATTCCATCTGATTACGGCCATATGGCCGCCGTAGAGGCGAAATCATGAAGACAACCATCGAATTGCCTCTCCTGCCATTGCGTGATGTCGTGGTTTATCCGCACATGGTTATCCCACTGTTCGTGGGGCGCGAGAAATCCATCGAAGCCCTCGAGGCCGCGATGACGGGCGACAAGCAGATCCTGCTGCTGGCCCAGAGAAACCCGGCTGACGACGATCCCGGTGAAGACGCTCTCTATCGCGTAGGTACCATCGCTACCGTTCTGCAACTGCTCAAGCTGCCTGACGGCACTGTCAAAGTGCTGGTCGAGGGTGAGCAGCGCGGTACTGTTGAGCGTTTCAGCGAAGTTGACGGCCACTGCCGCGCTGAAGTCTCGCTGATCGAAGAAGTCGACGCCGCCGAGCGCGAATCCGAAGTGTTCGTGCGCACACTGCTGTCGCAGTTCGAACAATATGTGCAGTTGGGCAAAAAAGTCCCGGCTGAAGTCCTGTCGTCGCTCAACAGCATCGATGAGCCGGGTCGTCTGGTCGACACCATGGCCGCGCACATGGCGCTGAAAATCGAGCAGAAGCAGGAAATCCTCGAAATCATCGATTTGTCGGCCCGGGTCGAGCACGTTCTGGCGCTGCTGGATGCCGAGATCGATCTGCTGCAAGTCGAAAAACGCATTCGTGGCCGCGTCAAAAAGCAAATGGAGCGCAGTCAGCGCGAGTACTACCTGAATGAGCAGATGAAGGCCATTCAGAAAGAACTCGGCGACAGCGACGAAGGCCACAACGAAATCGAAGACCTGAAAAAGCGTATCGACGCTGCCGGTCTGCCGAAAGACGCGTTGGCCAAAGCCACGGCCGAGCTGAACAAGCTCAAGCAAATGTCGCCGATGTCCGCTGAGGCCACCGTGGTGCGCTCGTACATCGACTGGCTGGTGCAGGTGCCGTGGAAGGCACAGAGCAAGGTACGCCTTGATCTGGCGCGCGCTGAAGACATTCTCGACGCCGACCACTACGGCCTCGAAGAGGTCAAGGAACGAATCCTTGAATACCTCGCCGTGCAAAAACGTGTGAAAAAAATTCGTGGCCCGGTGTTGTGCCTGGTCGGTCCTCCTGGCGTGGGTAAAACCTCGCTGGCCGAGTCGATCGCTCACGCCACCAACCGTAAATTCGTGCGCATGGCCCTCGGTGGTGTGCGGGATGAAGCGGAAATTCGTGGTCACCGCCGGACTTACATCGGTTCGATGCCGGGAAGATTGATTCAAAAGATGACAAAAGTGGGCGTTCGCAACCCGCTGTTCCTGCTCGATGAAATCGACAAAATGGGCAGCGACATGCGTGGCGATCCGGCGTCGGCGTTGCTGGAAGTGCTCGATCCAGAGCAAAACCACAACTTCAACGATCACTATCTGGAAGTCGATTACGACCTCTCGGATGTGATGTTCCTGTGCACCTCGAACTCGATGAACATCCCGCCGGCGCTGCTCGACCGCATGGAAGTCATCCGTCTGCCGGGCTACACCGAAGACGAAAAGATCAACATTGCCGTCAAATATCTCTCGCCAAAACAGATCACCGCTAACGGTCTGAAGAAGGGCGAGATTGAATTTGATGAAGAAGCGATCCGCGACATCATCCGTTACTACACCCGTGAAGCCGGTGTGCGTGGCCTCGAACGTCAGATCGCCAAGGTCTGCCGCAAGGCTGTGAAAGAGCACGCGCTGGAAAAACGCTTCTCGGTAAAAGTGACAGCTGACTTGCTGGAACACTTCCTCGGCGTACGTAAATTCCGTTACGGTCTGGCTGAGCAACAGGATCAGATCGGTCAAGTGACCGGCCTTGCCTGGACTCAGGTTGGCGGCGAATTGCTGACCATCGAAGCTGCTGTCGTGCCGGGTAAAGGTCAACTGATCAAGACCGGTTCGTTGGGTGATGTGATGGTCGAATCGATCACCGCAGCCCTAACCGTCGTGCGCAGCCGTGCCAAGAGCCTGGGCATTCCTGTGGACTTCCACGAGAAGCGCGACACGCACATTCACATGCCGGAAGGCGCGACCCCGAAAGACGGTCCTAGCGCCGGTGTAGGCATGTGCACGGCCTTGGTGTCGGCATTGACCGGCATTCCGGTGCGCGCTGATGTCGCCATGACCGGTGAAATCACCTTGCGCGGTCAAGTGCTGGCAATTGGTGGTCTGAAGGAAAAACTGCTCGCGGCACACCGCGGTGGAATCAAGGTTGTGATTATTCCTGAAGAAAACGTACGTGATCTCAAGGAGATTCCGGACAACATCAAGCAGGATCTGCAGATTAAACCGGTTAAATGGATTGACGAGGTCCTGCAAATTGCGCTGCAATACGCGCCGGAGCCCTTGCCGGATGTGGCTCCGGAGATAGTTGCCAAGGATGAAAAACGTGAGTCTGATGCTAAGGAAAGAATTAGCACGCATTAGTATGCTTTTGCCTGGGTGGCTTCCTTGACAGCTTTTTAGAGCCCTTGTTATAAAGCGGCTCTTAAGTGTCTGTAGGCCATTCAGCACTCGTTTTTGCTTTCACCAAAAAACTTAGAATCATCTCAAAATAGATATAAGGGGACTTAGAGTGAACAAGTCGGAACTGATTGATGCTATCGCTGCATCCGCTGATATCCCGAAAGCTGCTGCTGGCCGTGCGCTGGACGCTGTAATCGAATCCGTCACTGGCGCTCTCAAGGCTGGCGACTCCGTTGTTCTGGTTGGTTTCGGTACGTTCTCCGTGACTGATCGTCCAGCTCGCGTTGGTCGTAACCCACAGACCGGCAAGACGCTGCAAATCGCTGCTGCTAAAAAACCAGGCTTCAAAGCCGGCAAAGCACTGAAAGAAGCGGTTAACTAAGTTCGTTACAAGTTTTTACCCATCCGGGTCGGGGTCATCCCTGACTTGGCAGCGGAGCGGTAGAGCAGGTCGCTGAAACAGGCGCCTGTAACGCCGGGATCGAGGGTTCGAGCCCTGTCCGCTCCGCCAGTTACGAGAAGGCGCATCCTCGGATGCGCCTTTCTTCTATCCGGATTCTACCCACGCTCCACGGTTGCCTAATTTGAAGTTCAACCGTTTCTGGGGGACGCATGCTGCAGAATATCAGGGACAATTCACAAGGCTGGATTGCCAAGACCATTATCGGGGCCATCATTTTGCTGATGGCTTTGACCGGTTTCGACGCCATTTTCCAGGCCACGACTCACAAGAACGAGGCGGCCCAGGTCAATGGTGAAGAGATCAGCCAGAACGAGCTTAGCCAGGCGGTTGATATGCAACGCCGTCAGCTGATGCAACAGCTGGGCAAAGATTTCGACGCTTCGCTGCTGGATGAAAAAATGCTTCGCGAATCGGCCCTCAAGGGTTTGATTGATCGCAAGCTGCTGCTGCAAGGCGCAGAACAATCGAAGTTCGCTTTCTCCGAAGGCGCTCTGGATCAGGTGATCCTGCAAACCCCTGAATTCCAGGTGGACGGCAAGTTCAGCTCCGATCGTTTCGACCAGGTGATCCGTCAACTGGGCTATAGCCGTATGCAATTCCGCCAGATGCTGGCTCAGGAAATGCTGATCGGCCAACTGCGTGCCGGTATCGGCGGCAGCGGTTTCGTCACCGACGCTGAAGTGCTGGCCTTTGCCCGTCTGGAAAAACAGACCCGTGATTTCGCCACCCTGAGCGTCAAAGCCGACCCAGCCTCGGTCAAGCTGACTGACGATGAGGTCAAGGCTTACTACGACGAACACGCCAAAGAGTTCATGACTCCGGATCAGGTGATCGTCGATTACGTTGAGCTGAAGAAGGCCTCGTTCTTCGACCAGGTCACCGTGAAAGATGAAGACCTGCAGGCGGCGTATCAGAAAGATATCGCCAACCTGTCGGAACAGCGTCGTGCTGCGCACATCCTGATCGAAGTGAACGACAAGACTACTGAAGCTCAGGCTAAAGCGAAGATCGAAGACGTCCAGGCGCGTTTGGCCAAGGGCGAGAAATTCGAAGCGCTGGCCAAGGAGTTCTCGCAGGATCCGGGTTCGGCCAACAATGGCGGTGACCTCGGTTTCGCAGGCCCTGGCGTTTACGACCCGGCCTTCGAAAAAGCCCTGTACTCGCTGAACAAGGATCAAGTCTCCGAGCCGGTTCGCACCGATTTCGGTTACCACCTGATCAAGCTGCTGGGTGTTGAAGCGCCAGAAGTGCCAACCCTGGCCAGCCTGAAAGACAAGCTGACCCGCGATCTGAAAGCCGCGCAGGTTGAGCAGCGTTTCGTCGAGGCGACCAAGCAACTGGAAGACTCCGCGTTCGAAGCTTCCGACCTGGCCCAGCCAGCGGCGGATCTGAAACTGACCGTGCACACCTCCAAGCCGTTTGGCCGTGAAGGTGGCGAAGGTCTGGCGGCCAACCGTGCTGTGGTGACTGCTGCATTCAGCACTGAAGTGATTGATGAAGGCGCCAACAGCACCGCCATCGAGCTGGATCCGGATACCGTGGTTGTGTTGCGTGCCAAGGAACACTTGAAGCCTGCGCAATTGCCTCTGGAAAGCGTGAACGTGGCTATCCGCGCTCAGTTGACCAAAGAGCATGCCAGCGCGGCTGCCAAGACTCAGGCCGAGAAGCTGATTGCTGATCTGCGTGAAGGCAAGGCAGTTGATGCGCAGAACTGGAAAGTCACCCAAGCGGCCACTCGTGCGCAGGAAGGTGTTGATCCGGCGGTTCTGCAGGCGTTGTTCCGTATGCCGAAGCCGGCTGCCAAGGACAAGCCTACGTTTAGCAGTGTGACGTTGCCGGACGGTAGTTTGATGATTGTGCGTCTGAATGGCGTGAATGAAGCGGCTGCACCGACTGAGGAAGAGAAGGTGCAGTACCGTCGCTTCCTGGCGTCGCGTGAAGGTCAGCAGGACTTTGCGGCGTATCGTAAACAGTTGGAAGCTCAGGCTGAGATCAAGCGGTTTTGATCGTTGACTGAGTTTTAGAGAAAGCCCTGACGTGAGTTGGGGCTTTTTTTTTGGTTGGGGGGGTTGGGTGTATATCCGTTTTTTGGGTGATGGCTGTTATTGGTTCCGCCCTTACGGCGGGTCACTTTTGCAGACGCCCAAAAGTAACCAAAACGCTTTGCCCTGACGTCCGGCCCTCGCTAAGGCTCGGGTTCCTTCGCTCCGGGTTCATCCGGGGGCATCGCCTACGGTTTGCTTCGCTGCACCTCCTCTCGATGCTTTCCCCGTATGAATCCCTCCACTCAGCCTCCCGACGGGCTCTAAGATCAAAAGCAGGCGAGCTGACACTCGGCCTAGTGTTTGGCTTGGGTTCGCCGCGATTTCATGTAGGAGCTGCCGAAGGCTGCGATCTTTTGATCTTGCTTGTGTAGGAGCAGAGCTTGCTCGCGAAGGCTGCCCTGTACTCAATCCCTGTGGGAGCTAGCCTGCTAGCGAAGGCAACCTGTCAGCCAACCAAAGTCTAAATGCCTGTGTTCACCCTTATCTGGTTCGCGGAAACCCATGGGTTCTCGCTGTCACCGTCGCACACAGACTCATCAGCAACAACGCGATCACAATCCATGGAAACGCTCCAACCCCTAAATTATCCAGCAACAACCCCCCAGCCAATCCACCACCCGCAATTCCGACATTCCACAACGTCACCAACATCGATTGCGCAGTATCCGCAGCATCCTTCGCCGTTTTCGCCGAGGCTGTTTGCAGCAGCGAAGGCATCGCACCAAATGCGAGGCCCCAAACTGCCGTAGCGATATAGATCACGCCGGCGGACTCGCGCCACAAACCCAACACAATCGCTGACAGCATGAACAGTGCTGCGCTGATCAGTACCAATTCGCGTAGCCAGCGATCAATCAGGCTACCGACGATCCACAAGCTCAGCACCGACGCCAGGCCGAACACCAGCAGCACGCGGTCAACGGAGGCATCGAGTCCGGACGGTTTCAGGAACGGGGCGATGTAGGTGTAGAGCAGATTGTGTGCGACGACGTAGGTCAAGGTCACGAACAGCACCGGTCGTACGCCCGGGAGGGTAAATACCTTACGCAATGGCAGACGTTTTCCTTCTGGTTCTCCGGCGAAGTCGGGGACTTGCCAGCGTACCCAGATCACTAGCAGCACGGTCAGGGCGGTCATGATGGCGAAGCTCAGGCGCCAGCCGATCAAGGTGCCGAGCAGGGTGCCGGCCGGGATGCCCAGTGAAAGCGCAATGGGGGCGCCAAGCATAGCGACGGTGATGGCGCGGCCTTGCAGATGGGGGGCGACCATGCGGCTGGCGTAGCCGGCGAGTAGTGCCCAGAGCAGGCCGGCGAATATGCCGGCAATCAGGCGTGCGATCAGGGTTAGCCAGTACAACTCCGAAAGGGCGGTGATGCTGTTGGCGATGGCGAAGCCGCCGATGGCGGAGAGCAGCAGGGGGCGTCGGCGCCAGCTACGGGTGGCGAGGGTTAGTGGAATGGCGGCGAGTATTGAGCCGATGGCGTACATCGTCACCAGTTGTCCGATCAGTGCCTGGGAGACGTTCAAGCCGCTGCTCATTTGTGGCAGCAGGCCGGCGGGCAGGGCTTCGGTCATAACGGTGATGAAGCCGGCGGTGGCCAGGGCCAGCAGGGCGCCGAGGGGTAAGCGTTCGCGTTGTTGGAGCGAAGCTTCAAGTGGGCGGCAGGTGAGTTGTGCGTCGTTCATGAGCATTCATCCGTGGGCAAAGGTCAACGAGTGCACAGGGTAGGGCGCTGCGACTTGGCGAAAAACAGGTTAAGGTTCCGAACATATCGGACACGGATGTCTTGAATCGGGAGGGTGTATGGATCGCCTTGGCAGTATTTCGGTATTCATTCAGGTCGCCGAGACGCGCAGTTTTACTGAGGCGGGTCGGCTGACCGGGGTGTCTTCATCGGCAGTTGGCAAAAGCATTGCGCGTCTGGAGGCGCGGCTGGGGGTGCGCTTGTTTCATCGCACCACGCGTAGTATCACGCTGACCAGCGAGGGGGCATTGTTCCTACAGCGTTGCCGTAAAATTCTGGCGGATGTTGAGGCTGCAGAGTTCGAACTGTGTGATGCCGCTGCGCAACCGCAGGGAAAATTGCGTATCAGTGTGCCGCAGGTGTTGGGTCTGGTGATGCCGGTGATGACCGAGTTCATGACGCTGTACCCGCAGATTGAGCTGGATCTGGATTTGACCGATCGCATGGTCGATGTGGTGGAGGAGGGCTTCGACGCGGTGATTCGCACCGGCAAACCGCGTGACTCGCGGTTGATGGCGCGGCCGTTGGGGGAATTTCGGATGGTGTTGGTCGCCAGTCCCGCATATCTGCAGCAGCGGGGTACGCCGCAACAGCCTGCCGAGCTGGCCGATCACGCCTGTTTGCGTCACATCTTTCACGCCACTGGCAAACTCGAGCCGTGGCCGCTACGGCGTGAGGAGGGTGCGGATGAGCCGAAATTGCCGCCCCGGCTGGTGAGTACGTCCATTGAGGCGGTGAGCCACGCGGCGCTGGCGGGGATGGGCATTGCCTGCCTGCCGGATTTCATGACCCGCGACGCGGAATCGCAGGGGTTGCTGCATCGGGTGCTGGATACGCATCTGCAACATGTCGGGCAGTTCTGGGTGTTGTGGCCGTCGAGTCGCCACGCCACCGCGAAGTTGCGGGTTTTCATCGATCATTTGGCGTTGCGACTTTTTCCGGTAAATGACGGTCGGATAGAGTTGTAACTGTTTCAAGACACTAATCCATACGGCGCGGGTCAGCGATCTGTTGCACAATACGCCCCGGACTGTTTTCCCCCAGGATGTTTAATGTTGATTTCCACTCCCTTGCGTGTTGTCGGTTTGGCGTTGTTGGTGGCTTCTGTCGCCGGCTGTTCGAAAGACAAGCCGATGTATGAGCATGAGAATTTCGACGATTCCGGCATGTTTTCGCGTAATTACCCGGTCGCCGACACCGCCAGTTGCGAAGCCGCACGGCGTGCGTTGCTTAGCCAGGGTTACATCATCACCAGCAGCGACCCGAAACTGGTCAGTGGCCACAAGAGCTTCCAGCAGACCGGCGATACGCACTTGGAGATCAGCTTCAACGTGGTCTGCGCCGAAGACAGCAGCGGCAAACATCACGCGACAATGTTCGCCAACGCCCTGCAGGATCGCTATGCACTGAAGAAGACCAACAACTCGGCCAGCCTCGGTGTTGGCGTGTTGGGCTCGGTGTCGATGCCGATCGGCTCGTCGGACGACTCGATGGTGAAAGTCGCCAGCGAGACGGTGATTTCGCAGAAGTTCTACGAGCGTTTCTTCACGTTGGTCGAGCAGTTCCTGCCGGCGGATGCGAAGAAAGCGGCGCACATCGAAGAGAAGCCGAAGGCTGATCTCGGCGTACCTGAGCCGAAACCTGTGGCTGCGCCATTGGCACCGGTGCCGGCGGCAGAAACCGCTCCAGCCCCGACGCCTGCTCCGGTTGCGACGCCTGCACCTGCTGCAGAACCGGCGCCGGCACCAGCCGAAGTTGCCCCGGTCAGCTCTGAACCTGTTGCCCCACCTGCGGAGTCCGCGCCAATCACCCCGGCTCCAGTCGCAGAACCCGCGCCGACACCGGAAGTGATCACGCCACCGGCCAATCCAACAGACATCCCGCCACCGTCCGAGCCAATCCAGGCGATGCCAGCCTCCGGTCAGTAATCCAAAGCCGAGCCATATCCCCTGTGGGAGCGGGCTTGCTCGCGAAGGCGGTGTATCAGTCGATAGCTTTATCAACTGACACGGCCCCTTCGCGAGCAAGCCCGCTCCCACAGTGGTTTTTAGTGTGGCCAAAGGTTGCGTGATACTCCGCTGACCGCCGGCATCCGAACCAATCCCGGCGATGCCAGCCTCCGGCCAGTAATCCAGCTCAAACTTCTGTAGGAGCAAGGCTTGCCCGCGAAGGCGTCAGACC
>NZ_CACSJY010000083.1:0-16631 GCF_902706155.1 Pseudomonas sp. 18058 | reverse complement strand
GGGGCGACGAAGACGGGCGGGGCGGGGGTGTTGAGTTATCTGTTGTTCGAGGCGGGGTATTGCGGCGAATTGATTGATTTGGGGCGAAGGGATGCGTTGGCCAAGCGTGAGGAGTTGTGCCGGTTTCTCGGAATTCGGCAGCCTGAAGCCGTTTGACCTGTCAGGTATGACAGTAGACGGCTGATGGTTATGTCCTTAGCTTTATCCCATGGACAGGGGGGAGCGATGGACAGTCATCAATGGACGGATACTCACACGCCGGCACTCTCTGTCGTCGACTCACGCGGGCTGGCCGTGCGAAGCGTTGCCTATTGTCGACACCCGAAAAATCCTTCCATTGAACCTCGCATTACCCGCAATAATTTTGATGCTGCCGGCCGGCAGATAGCGTCATGGGATCCTCGATTGTGGGGGGGGCGCAGCGAAACCGAACCTCGCGACGACCTACAATCTGCAAAACCAGTCCCTATTGGTGGACAGCGTTGATGCAGGCTGGCAACTGACTCTGACGGATCAGGCCGGTATGGCTCGCTCTTTCTGGGACGGACGTGGGAGTCAACGGCACACCGAATACGATCATCTGCAGCGGCCGACGATTGTTTCGGAGCATCTGGCGCAAGATTCACCGAAGGTTTGCGACCGTTTTGATTATGGCGATGGCTCTTACGCGTTTGCCGAGCATAACCAGTGCGGCCAACTCTTGCGACATGATCATCCGGCAGGCAGTCGCAGCCTCGACGAATACGGCGTGAGTGGTTTGCTGTTATCGGAGCAGACGCGGTTTCTGCGTGATCTCGAGTTGCCTGACTGGTCGTGCGAATCCGTGTCAGCACTATTGGAAGACGAGCTTTTCAAGTCAACGCAGAAGTATGGCCCTTTGGCCGAAGTGCGCAGCCAGACGGATGCCGCGGGCAATGTCAGATTCTTTGAGTTCGACCGGGCGGGGCAACTTAGCGCCGCCCGACTCAAATTCGCTGGCTCCTCGGAACCTCCGCGTTTGCTGGTCAACGATATACATTACGACGCTGCGGGTAACCGCATCAGTGAGCAGACTGGCAATGATGCAGTGAGTACTGCCCGCTACGCCTTTGACGACGGACGTTTGCTGCAAATGCAGTCCCGCAATGGCGAGGGCGGTGTGCTGCAGGATTTCAACTATGAGTACGATCCTGTCGGCAACATCGTCGCGCTTGAAGACATTGCGCAGCCGACGCGTTACTTCAAGAATCAGCGCATTGATCCGGTTAACCGTTATGTTCATGACAGCCTTTACCAACTGGTCGAGGCCACGGGCAGTGAAGTCAGCCAACCCAGCCATGGCCCTGCATTACCCGGCTGGCAAACTACGCCACTGGATCCCAATCAGTTACGCAATTACGTCCAGACATTCGATTACGACGCGGCCGGCAACCTGAAAAGGCGCCACCATAGCGATGCAGAAACTTTCGAGATGTTTACGTCGTTGCAGAGCAATCGCAGCGTTGCCGATAAAGCGAGTCTGGCAGATGGCTTCGATGCGAACGGCAATCAACTGGAGCTTTTACGCGGTCAACAGATGACGTGGGATGTTCGCAACCAGTTGAGTGGGGTGACGATGGTCAATCGTCCTGACGGTTCAAGCGATGCCGAACATTACTGTTATCAGCGCCCCGGCCATCGCTTGCGCAAGGTTGGCGTTACGCAAGCTGCCAGTCGCACTTTAAGTACTGAAGTTCGCTACTTGTCGGGGCTGGAAATCCATCGTGATACCGCCACCGGAGAAGAGCGGCATGTCATCAGTGTTGATGCCGGGCACAGCCAGGTTCGCGCCTTGCACTGGGAAACCGGAAAACCTGCGGATGTGCGCAATGATCAATTGCGTTTTTCCCTGAGCAATCATTTGAACTCATGCACTCTGGAATTGGATGAGTGGGGCAGCGTCCTGAGTCGGGAGGTTTATTACGCGTATGGCGGCACGGCGCTGTGGGCGGGGGGTAGCGAGGTTCAGGCGAAGTACAAAACAATTCGTTATTCGGGAAAAGAGAGGGATTTGACGGGGCTTTATTACTATGGTTATCGCTATTACGCGCCTTGGTTGCAGCGATGGGTGAGCACGGATCCCGCAGGGGACGTGAATGGTTTGAATGTGTTTTTGTTTTGTGGGAATGGATCGGCGAGCAGAGTTGACAGCCAAGGGTTGAGCTGGAATGCCAGTGAGTATTTTTACAAGGTTAGGCTAATAGGCTTTGTGTATAAAGAAAAGGGGGAGTGGTGGGATACAGCTAGAAGCAAAGTTGATTTTTCACTCGATAAAGCAATTTCTGAAATTGAAAGTGTAAATGCAGCGATGTTGTCGAACAAAGAAAGTGGATTTAATTCTGTGGTTTCACATTACATTGATAACACGTTTGGGCCTGGTGTCGATCGTACGCATTTGATGGAAATATTAGGCGGGATAGAAGGCCATTTGAAAAACTATTCAATTATCAAAGACAATATTCTTCTGGTGGAACGGCCGAATATAAAACGGGCAAGCGGTGAGAGTCGAGGAAGCGAGAGACTTTATGCTGGTGTGCGTATGCCACCCAAGGATTCGATGAATCGGATGGTGATCACCGAGCGCGAACTGTTAAGTGAGGGAACTCTCGATATTGCTTTTATTCACGCCGCGGCAGTACGAATGGAAGGGCATGAGTTACTTGGTTTTTCAAGGGGGTTTCCAATGATAGCGCCTGATGCTACTGCCTTTGTTGGAGAAGATCTGGCAAATGGAAAGTTTGATGGGGAAATAGTATCTCGCGTTCTGGATCGATTAAAGCTTACTGATGTTAAATATTTTTTCGGATCGAAAAGTCTTTTTAATCTGGAAGGCAAGATGGCCGCGAATCCAGAAATCAGGGCTGATTTATTGACGCATGATGCGGGCGTGTTGACTTACTTTACCAAGACATTAGCTCATGCGCTTGAAGGGCAGCGACCACCCCCTTACTCAGAACAACTCAGAAATAAATTCTTGGCGAATTACCGTTCACCGAAGGACGCGTAGCCGAGACAAATAATCATTACACACAGATCCTTCACGTTTGCCGTGAAAGACCTGTGTACAGGTTGCCGTGTAATCAGAAGTGGAACTTCACCAGGAAGCTGGTCACGTTCTGATTGGTGGTGAACGCACGGGTGTCGTCGATCCCGTACTTGTCTTTCCAGTAGTCGTACTCAACACCAACGTACAGCTGCTTCTCGCCGAAATTCAGCGCCTTGCCCAGGTCGTATTTGACTTGTGGGTTGAAGTGCAGGTTGGCGTGGTATTCGCCACGGTTGTTTTCGTCGTTGTCGACGACCCAGTCCATGTAACCGTCGATCAGCACGTTCGAGTCGCCGACCGGAATGGAGTAGGACCAGACCGGGGTGATCTGCCAGACGTTGTCACCCGGGCGCGAGCCTTCGGTGTGGCGCTGGTAGAAGTTCAGCTGGAAGTAGTCGAAGCCCGGGATGGCCAGGTCGAAACCTGGGCCGATCAGGTAGGACTCGGTGTCACCCTCGCCGAACTCGTAGGTCATCGCCAGCAGGACGTCTTTGATCGGGCCGAATTCGATCTTCTGGTCGAGTACCTTGCCCAGCGAGATGCGTGGCTGGAACTCGCCGTAGTAGGTGTTCGGGCCGTTGTTGAAGTCCTTGTCACCGTTGTAGAAGATCTTGTCGACGAACAGGAAGTTGTCCCCATACTTCCACGCATCGGCGTGCTCGAAGGTGACGGTCTGCTGGATCGCAGGATTGACCTTGAAGTCCTTACCGTAGAGGTAGGTCAGGCTGTTGTTCTGCCACTGCAGCAGGCCATCGGCCATGGCCTGGCCGCCGGCCAACATCGATCCCGCAAGCATCAGGCTGGTGCACGTACGTTTCATTCGGTTGCTCCCAAAGTAGGTGTTCCACGTTTATTTTTTTTAAGATCGGCGCTCTGGTGTGGCGCCTTTTTTCGTTACTGCAAAAGTCATCCAATCGGTCAGCTTTGCTGGTGTTAGCAAGAGCTGGGCCAAGGCTTTTCGAAAAGCAAAAAAACGCCCGTCGGCTGCTGCAAAACAGTCGATTGAGCGTGTTTTCGGGATGCCTCGGTACTGGCCGGGGCCGGGATAAGTTGGCCCGTCGGTCAGGAATTAAATCCGGGCTTTTTTTTAGACCGAATTCATGAGGCCGCGGAGAATACTGACTCCTCGGCCAGCTCTCAAGTGCCCCGCAACAGAGCACCGACGACAGGTATGGGGCACGGTTGCGGGTCATCTTAAAAATGCACCTTCACCAGCAGGCTGGCGGTGTTCTGATTGGTGTCGAGGTTGTGGCTGCTTTCGACGCCGTATTTGTTCTTCCAGTAGCTGTATTCGGTGCCGACGTACAGCTGCTTCTGACTCCAGCCCAGGGCTTTGCCGAGGTCATATTTGATCTGCGGATTGATGTGCAGGTTGGCGTGATAGGTGCCGCGCGAGTTCTCGTCGTTGTCGACCACCCAATCCAGATAGCCATCGATCAGCACGTCGGAATTGCCCACGGGAATGCTGTAAGACCAGCCGGGGGTGATCTGCCACACGCCGTCGCCGGGGCGCGGGCCTTCGGTCTGGCGGCGGAAGATATTGAGGGTGACGTAGTTGAAGCCGGGCACCTTGAGGTCGAAGCCCGGGCCGATCAGGTAGGCCTCGCTTTCACCTTCGCCGTACTCGTAGGTCATCGCCAGCAGCACGTCTTTGATCGGGCCGAATTCGATCTTCTGGTCGAAAATCTTGCCGAACGAGAAGCGTGGGGTGAATTCGCCGTAGAAGGTGTGCGGGCCTTTGTTGCGGTCTTCTTCGCCGTTGTAGAAGATTTTGTCGACGAAGAGAAAGTTGTCGCCGTATTTCCACTTGTCGGCGTGCTCGAACGTGACCGTCTGCTGGATCGACGGGTTGATCGCGAAATTCTTGCCGTACAGGTAGCTGAGGCTGTTGGTTTGCCACAGCAGTAAATCGCCAGCCATGGCTTGACTCGCGGCCAGCAGGCCACCACCCAACAGCATGTTTGTCTGTGTACGAATCATCTGTTGCTCCCTCTTGTTTTTATTGTTTGAGGCGCAGAGCTGTTGCTTGCCCTTGTAGGAGCAGAGCTTGCTCGCGAAAGCGGTGGGTCATTCAACATTGATGGTGGCTGACCTGGCCTCTTCGCGAGCAAGCTCTGCTCCTACAGGGGTACATCGGTGTTGCGTTTAGTGCTGGTGTGCGTGGCAGTCGTTGATGGCCGCGCGCTCTTTGCCGCCGAGAATGTTGAACAGCAGGTTCAGCGTCAGCGCGCTGAGCGTTGCCATGGCGATGCCGCTGTGGGTAATCGGGCTCATCCACAGCGGCAGGTGCGCGAAGAACTCAGGGCGCACCACCGGGATCAGGCCCATGCCGATGCTCACCGCCACCAGCAACTGGTTGCGACGGTCACCGATGTCGGCTTCTTGCAGAATCTTGATCCCGGTCGCGGCGACCATGCCGAACATTGCAATCGCTGCGCCGCCGAGTACTGCCGGTGGAATCGATGCCACCAGGAACGCGGCTTTCGGCAGCAGGCTCAGGACGATCAGCAAGCCACCGGCAACGATGGTCACCGAGCGGCAGCGCACGCCGGTCATCTGCACCAGGCCGATGTTTTGCGCGAACGAGGAGTGGGTGAAGGTGTTGAAGAAACCGGCGACAAACGAGGCGCCAGCATCACACAGCAAGCCGCGACGCAGCATGCGCGGGCAGACTTCCTGGCCGGTGATTTTGCCCAGCGCGAGGAACATCCCGGTGGACTCGACGAAGATGATCACCACCACCAGACACATTGACAGGATCGGCGCGAGTTCGAATTTCGGCATGCCGAAATGCAGCGGGGTGACGAACTGAATCCATGGCGCATTGGCCATGCCGCTGAGGTCGACCATACCGATCACGCCGCACAGGATGTAGCCGAAGCACATGCCGATCAGTACGGAAATGTTGACCCAGAAACCGCGCATGAAGCGGTGCACCAGCAGAATGGTGCCCAACACCAGGGCGGCGATGGCCAGATAAATCGGTGAACCGAATTGCGTAGCGCCTGCACCGCCGCCCGCCCAATTCACGGCGACGGGGAACAGCGACAAACCGATCGAGGTGATGACCGTGCCGGTCACCAGAGGCGGGAAGAAGCGTACGACCTTGGACATGAATGGCGCGATGATCATGCCGAAGAAACCGGCGGCGATCGTTGCGCCAAAGATGCCTTGCAGGCCGATACCGGGCATGCCGGCCATGGCGACCATGCTGCCGACAGCGGCAAAACTGGCGCCCATCATCACCGGCATGCGAATGCCCATCGGGCCGATGCCCATGGATTGCACGATGGTGGCGACACCGGCGACCAGCAGGTCGGCGTTGATCAGGAAGGCAATTTCTTCACGACTCAGGCCAGCGGCCTGTCCAATGATCAGCGGCACCGCGATGGCACCACCGTACATCAGCAGAACATGTTGCAAACCGACCAGGATCAGTTGCAAAAGGGGCAATCGCTGAATGGCGGGTGCGTCGGGGATGCGCGCTTTGGACAGCTCGGACATGCAACACCTCAGATCTTTTTATTCTTGTGATTGAACAGCTGCCGGGTTGCTCGCAGCTGTCCTTTGCATCATTCGTATGTGTGGGCAGAGGAATTTTGTGGCGAGGGGATTTATCCCCGATGGGCTACGAAGTAGCCCCAAAACCTGCAATCGCAATACATCAGGCAGATGGCAATTGCAGGGTCTGCGACGGCTGCGCCGCCGATCGGGGATAAATCCCCTCGCCACAGGTAAATCCCTTCACCTCAAAAGCCTGCTGTTAGCAGGCTTTTGTGTGGCTTAGTTGGTCTGGGCTCCCTGCACAATCCAGGCGCCGATCAGGTCACGTTCTTGCTGGGTCATCTGTGTGATGTTGCCCAGTGGCATGATCTGACTGGTGACCGCTTGTGCCTGAATCCGCGCCGCGTTCTGGCGGATCTGCTCAGGGGTGTCGAACATCACACCCGCTGGCGCTGCGCTGAACAACGGACTGGTCGGCTTGGCCGAGTGGCAAACCGCGCAGCGTTCTTGAATCACGCTGTGCACTTTGTCAAAGCCAGGGCCGGCGTTGGAGGCTTGTGCCGGTGCAGCAGGTTCGGCAGGGGCTGCCGGTGCCGCTTCAGCCGGTTTCGCGCCACCACCCAGTGCCGTTTCCGGCAGCGGTTGATACTCGATTTTTGCTGGAGCCTTGGCCACTTCCGGAGCGGTCGACATCGGCGTTGGGCCGGTGACGTACGCCAGCGTGATCATGCCTACCGCTGCCACTGGCAGAGTCCAGGCAAACTTGTGGCTGTCGTGACGGGTGTTGAAGTAGTGACGAACCAACACGGCCAACACCGCGATCCCGGCCAGGATCAACCAGTTGTACTGGCTGCCATAGGTGCTCGGGAAGTGGTTGCTGATCATGATGAACAGCACCGGCAGGGTGAAGTAGTTGTTGTGACGCGAACGCAGCAAGCCTTTGGCCGGCAGTGCCGGATCCGGCGTGCGGTTCTCGGCAATCGCCGCCACCAGTGCACGTTGCGCCGGCATGATGATGCGGAACACGTTACCGACCATGATGGTGCCGATGATCGCGCCAACGTGCAGGTACGCACCACGACCGCTGAACACTTTGCTGAAGCCATACGCCGCGCCGATGATCAGCACGAACAGAATGAAGCCGAGCAGAGCAGGGCGTTTGCCCAAGGCCGAGTCGCACAGGAAGGAGTAGATGAACCAGCCGAGGAACAGCGAGCCGATACCGATGGCCACGCCTTCAGGGCCGCTCAGTGTGCTGCCCGGAGCCAGCAGGTAGAGCGTTGGATTGGAGTAGAACACCACGCACAGCAGCGCGATACCCGACATCCAGGTGAAGTAGGCTTCCCATTTGAACCAGTGCAGGTTCTCCGGCATCGACGGTGGGGCCAGTTTGTATTTTTCCAGGTGATAGATACCGCCACCGTGGATCGCCCACAGGTCACCGGCCAGACCGGTTTTCGGGTTGACGCGGTTGAGGTTGTTCTCCAGCCAGACGAAGTAGAACGACGCGCCGATCCAGGCCACGCCAGTAATCATGTGAACCCAGCGCACGCTCAGGTTCAGCCATTCCAACAGATGTGCTTCCACAGTCTTTACCTCTCGCCTGTCACTCTTGTTGTCGAGTGATCAGACCTTCTCTTATTGGTGGGGGGCGAGGAACAGACGCTCTTCCTCTTTGAAAAAATGCTCATCGCAGTTATTGCCTGTGCCACTGCGATCAACCACCAGGAAGTCATCCCGCTTTTCGATCGTCAGCACCGGATGGTGCCAAACGCCGCGATGGTAATTAATGCCCTGCCTGCCGTTGGTGACGAAGGCGCGGACCAAGCCTGATACAGGTTCATCGCCAACTGGCGCGACCACGATCAGAAAGGGGTTGCCGAGCAGCGGTATGAAAGCCTGGCTGCCCAGCGGATGGCGTTCCAGCATGCAAACGGTCAGTGGCATGTCCTGCGCGTCGGCGCGGAAGATGCTGATGATCGCGTTGTCCTCAGGCTGAGCGGTTTCGACCGTCGCCAGTTTATGGAAGCGCATGGTCGAACCGTTGTTGATCATGAAGTGATCGCTGCCGTCGGTTTCGATCACGTCACCGAAAGGGGCGAAGGCTTCTTTGGTCAGCGGTTCAATCGTTAGTGTGCGCATGCTGTTCTTCTTTTCGTTGAGTGATCGTTCCCACGCTCCGCGTGGGAATGCAGCCCGTGACGCTCCGCGTCACATCCAAAACGGACGCAGAGCGTCCAGTGATGCGTTCCCACGCAGAGCGTGGGAACGATCATTGCGGTGTTATTTAGCGACCTTGCCCAGTACACGCAGGCGGCTCACACCACCGTCCGGGAACACGTTCAGGCGGATGTGGGTAATCGGGCCCAGTGCTTTGATTTGCTCGACGAAGGTGTGCTCGGCGTGCATTTCCAGCTTCTGGCTTGGCAGCAGATCGCGCCAGAACAGCGACTGGGTTTCGATCTGGCTGTCAGTACCACCTTTCACGAACGCGCCCTGGATCGAGCAGGTGTCCGGGTAGTTGCCTTTGAAGTGCAGGGTGTCGACGACGATCTTCTCGATCTCGCCCGGGTGACCCAGCGCGACGATGACCCAGTCATTGCCCGGCGTACGACGACGTGCAGTTTCCCAGCCGTCGCCCATGTTGATGCCACGGCCCGGGTTGAGGATGTTGCTCATGCGGCCGAAGTGTTCGTCGGAGCAGGCGAGGGCGCGGCCACCGTTGAGGGCTGCTGCCAGATCGACCTGCTCATTGTCGCCAACGGCCGACCAGTCGCGATGCGGCACACCGTACACGCGCAGACGGGCAACACCGCCGTCCGGGTAGATGTTGAAGCGCAGGTGACTGAACGCTTGGTCGTTGCTGATTTCGTGGTAGTGGTGGCTGTTGCCCTGCAGCTCGACAGCCGACAGCACTTCAGTCCACTGAGTGTTGTCATCAGGCTCGCCCGAGGCCAGGAAGCACGCTTCCAGCGAGGCCGATGGCGGGAAGTTGCCGGTGAAGAATGAAGTGTCGATGTCCACGCCTTTGATCGAGCCCGGTACGCCCAGACGGATCACTGCGCTGTCGAAGCCTTCGAAGCGCTTGCGGCGCGATTCCCAGCCGTCCATCCACTTGCCGTTGTCATCGAACACGCCCTCCTTCCATACGGCCGGGGTCGGTTGGAACAGACGATTGGCGTCTGCGAACCAGTCATCGGTGACCGAGATGATTTTGGTGCCCAGACGGGCATCGGCCAGGTTGACGAACTTCTCGAAAGGTACGGCGTAAGCTTTCATTCTTCTTGTCTGCCTTTAAATAAGTGGCTGGGGATGCTTGCAGGGCCCTGGGAAACACAAGCGTTCTAGAGGTTTCTCGGGCCAGGCTCGCTATAGGGTCAGTAAACGGAACAGGGCGATCTTGTTGATCTCCGCCAGCGCGCATTTGAACTCGGTGTCTTGCGAGTTGTGAATGCGCGTTTCGAACGCCGCGAGGATCTGATGCCGGTTGCTGCCTTTTACCGCCATGATGAAGGGAAACTTGAACTTGGCTTTGTAGGCGTCGTTCAGCTCGGTGAAGCGCTGGAACTCTTCGGCCGTGCATTGGTGAATACCGGCGCCAGCTTGTTCATTGGTGCTGGCTTCGGTCAGTTGGCCCTGGACGGCAGCTTTGCCGGCCAGGTCCGGGTGAGCGTTGATCAGCGCCAGTTGACTGGCGTGATCGGCGCTCAACAGGATGTCGCTCATGCGCTGGTGCAGGGTTTCGATCTCGTCGATCGAAGCGTCCACGCCCAGGTCGTAGGCCTTCTCGGCCACCCATGGCGAATGTTCGTAGATGTCGGCGAAAGCTTTGACGAAAGCGTCGCGGCTCAGGGTCGACGGTTGCAGGGTTTGAAAGCGGCTCATTTGGCGGCCCCTTGGTACGGCTGGGTTTCGTGCCAGTGACGCGCGATGTCGACGCGACGGCTGAACCACACCTGTTCATGACTTTTGGCGTATTCGATAAAGCGTTTGAGCGAAGCGATGCGACCCGGACGGCCGATCAAGCGGCAGTGCAGACCGATCGAGAGCATTTTCGGTGCTTCAGCGCCTTCGGCGTAGAGCACGTCGAACGCGTCTTTGAGGTATTCGAAGAAGTCGTCACCCTTGTTGAAACCCTGTACTTGCGTGAAGCGCATGTCGTTGGTGTCGAGGGTGTACGGGATCACCAGATGCGGCTTGCCGGTCGGGTTGTTCGGTTCCCAGTAGGGCAGGTCGTCGTCGTAGGTGTCGCAGTCGTAGAGGAAACCGCCTTCTTCCATCACCAGGCGACGGGTGTTCGGGCCAGTGCGGCCGGTGTACCAGCCCAGTGGGCGCTCGCCGGTGATTTCGGTGAGGATGCGGATCGCTTCGAGCATGTGCTCGCGTTCCTGCGCTTCGTCCATGTACTGATAGTCGATCCAGCGATAGCCGTGGCTGCAGATCTCGTGACCGGCATCGACCATCGCGCGGATCACATCCGGGTGGCGCTGAGCGGCCATGGCCACGGCGAAGATGGTCAACGGAATGTCGAATTCCTTGAACAGTTTCAGGATCCGCCAGACGCCGGCACGGCTGCCATACTCGTAAAGCGATTCCATGCTCATGTTGCGCGCGCCTTGCAGCGGCTGAGCAGCAACCATTTCGGACAGGAACGCTTCGGATTCTTTGTCGCCGTGCAGAATGTTGCGCTCGCCGCCTTCTTCGTAATTGAGCACGAAGGACAGGGCGATGCGGGCATTGCCCGGCCAGTGTGGGTGAGGAGGGTTACTGCCGTAACCGATCAGGTCGCGTGGGTAGTCAGCGCTCACTGCAGTCTTCCTTCTTATTCATGACTTGTTCAAAGTCGGGATTTTGTGGCGGCCTGGCGGTGAGTGAACAGGCTGGCGTCACAGCGATGGGCTGATTGTATACAACTTTAATCGCAATTTGTAAGCCTGAATTTTCGCATTTTTCACCGACTGTCATCTTTTACTGCTAATGGCGTGGGCCTGCAAGAAACCTGCCTGACCCGTCAGCTTATGGATAGGAGGTTCAATGAATAGGCGCGTTGCTGGCAGATCAAGGGGAAACGCCCGAATGGCGGGGGTGATGTGAAAAATGTCGTTTTTATTGTGTACAATTTTTTTGAAAAGTGTCTTAATCAGTCGCTCGCCGCAGCTTTTCGTGCTCCGAATCGGTGCGGTCTCCTTTTCAACTGACTTCGGGAGGCGCGAAGTCTGACTGCTTCCACGCAGGCAGGCGCGCAGAATCAATGGGACGTTTGACAACACACGTTTTGGACGCTGCACACGGTTGCCCGGGCAGTTCGATCAAGGTCGAGCTGTACCGCGTTGAAGGTTCGCAACTGGAATTGGTCGCCAGTGCGATTACCAACAGCGATGGCCGGGTCGATGCACCGCTGCTGCAAGGCGATGATTATCGTACCGGCGTTTATCAGGTTCAGTTTCACGCGGGCGATTACTACCGCGCCCGTGGTGTTCAGTTGCCGGAACCGGCCTTTCTGGACGTGGTTGTGCTGCGCTTCGGCATCTCTGCCGAACAGGATCACTACCATGTTCCGTTGCTGATTTCGCCGTACAGCTATTCCACGTACCGGGGCAGCTGACCCCCAAGCAGCTGCCCCCACCGGGAAGCGACTGCGCATATAGCTTCTTTGGTCTTTCGCCCGCCCACACTGCGGGCTTTTTTTCGTCCTTGAGAAAGTGGTGTCTGGTCTGGCGCCTTCGCGAGCAAGCCCGCTCCCACAGGTGGAACGCATTCCAAATGTGGGAGCGGGCTTGCTCGCGCGAAGCTTTTGCTTTTAGCGGCTCAACAGGGACGCGGCACCCGCACCACTGAACAACCCGGCACTGATCCGGTTAAACCAGCTCTGCCCCTTGCCACTGCGCAGATACCGCGCCGCCCCATGCGCACCCAGCCCGTAAGCCAGTTTGCAGCACAGATCAAGCACCACCCAGGTGGCAATCATGATCAGCAACTGCGGCAGGAACGGTTGCTGCGCGCTGAGGAACTGCGGCAGAAACGCGGCGAAGAACAGAATGTCCTTCGGATTGCTCGCGCCCAACACAAACGCGCGCCCGAACAAGGTGCGAAAGCGCGGAGTCGGTGCCGCCTGAGGCACTTCCGCGCCTACCGACGGCTGACGCGATTGCTGCCAGCTCTGCCAGGCGAGGTAGAACAGATACAGCGCACCGACGATTTTCAGCGCACTGAACAACTGCTCCGACGCCAACAGCAGGGCGCCCAGTCCCAGCGCCGAAGCACTGAGCAAACAGATCGACGCAATCACGCCACCCAAAAACGCCGGGTAAGAACGGCGCAAACCGTAATTCAGACTGTTGCTGATCATCAGCAATGACAGTGGCCCCGGAATCAGGATCACCACCAACGCAGCGCCGCTGAACAGCAGCCAGGTTTCCAGACTCATCACTTTCCTCCTTTTTTGTTGTACTGAAAAATGCACAAAAGCCCCACCCGTGAGGGTGAGGCCGTTTTGAAGCCTGAACCGCGTAGCGCTTACAGGAAGATGAACTTGGCGATGAAGATCGCGCAGAGCACCCACAGGCTCACGGAAATTTCCTTGTACTTGCCGGTACCGGCCTTCAGCGCCACGTAGGTGATGAAGCCCAATGCGATACCGTCGGCGACCGAGAAGGTCAGCGGCATCATGATGGCGGTGACGATTGCCGGGATGGCATCAGTGGCTTCGTCCCACTCGATGTGGGCCATGCCGCCCATCATCAGCATTGCTACGTAGATCAATGCACCGGCGGTGGCGTAAGCGGGAATCATGCCGGCCAGCGGTGCGAAAAACATTGCCGCTATAAATAGCACACCTACGGTCACTGCGGTAAGACCAGTCCGACCACCAGCGGCCACACCGGCAGCACTTTCTACATAACTGGTGACGGGCGGAACGCCGACCACCGCACCGAATACGCTGGAAGCACTGTCGGCTTTCATCGCGCGGGAGAGGTTTTCGATGCGACCGTCAGCGCCGACCAGATTGGCGCGCTGAGCAACGCCCATCAGCGTACCGGCGGTGTCGAACATGTGTACAAAGAGGAAGGCCAATACCACGCTGATCATGCTGACGTTGAATACGCCGGCCACGTTCATCGCCATAAAGGTCGGCGCCAGGCTTGGCGGCGTCGACATGATCCCTTCGTAATGCACGATGCCCAGACCCCAACCGGCGAGGGTCACGGTGATGATGCTGATGAGGATCGCGCCGAAGATTTTGTGGTAGCTGAGGATCGCAATCATCAGGAAGCAGATGGCGGCGAGCAGCGGGCCAGGTTCACGCAGGGAACCGAGCTTGATCAGGGTCGCCGGGCTGTCGACGACAATGCCAGCGGTTTTCAGGCCGATCAGACCGAGGAACAAGCCCACACCGGCACCCATCGCAAAGCGCAGGCTGACCGGAATACTGTTGAGCAGCCACTCACGGATCCGCGAGAAGGTCAGGATCATGAACAACACGCCGGAAACAAACACCGCACCCAGCGCGGTTTCCCAGTTGTAGCCCATGGTGCCGACCACGGTGTACGTGAAGAACGCGTTGAGGCCCATGCCCGGCGCCAGGCCGACTGGCCAGTTGGCGTACAGGCCCATCAACAGGCAGCCCAGTGCGGCGGCGATACAGGTGGCGACGAACGCCGCACCGTGGTCAATCCCGGCATCGGCCATGATGTTCGGGTTGACGAAGATGATGTAAGCCATGGTGATGAAGGTTGTCAGACCGGCAATCAGCTCGGTCTTCACCGTGGTGCCATGCAAGCTGAGTTTGAACAAGCGCTCCAGCAGACCAGTGCGTAATGGCGGCGAGAGATCCAGCGTCGATGCTTCGGATTTGCGGCTTTCCACAGCGAGTACTCCTCAAGAGTTTTATTGTTATTTCCAGGGCCGGACCCATGAGGGGTGGCAGCGGCCCTTTGAGGCACTTGCGAATTTGTTGACCATGCGGTCAGGAACTCGCACGCTGTGGATTATGCTTTTGTGTACAAATAAAGCAAATATTGTTTTTGGTTTTGTTTACGAAAGTTCCATTGATAGGGATATATCGCCTTTGAGGGCCCCTTCGCGAGCAAGCTTTGCTCCTACAAGGCAACTCAAACCGTAGGAGCAAAGCTTGCTCGCGAAGAGGCCGGCCCATTCAATCGAGAACTGTCTGACTGTTCCCCAGCGCCAGATTCACCGCCAACCACCCATTCACCGCCGCCTCCCCAGCCTCGGCAAACACCCGCTCCAGCAACTTCACCTGCTCACGCCGCAACGCCTGCTCAAACTTCGCGCCTTCCGTCGTCAATTCCAGCAGCCGTTTTCGCTTGTCTGCCTCCGACGCCACGCTGTCGACCAGGTGCATTTCCTGCAACTGCCGCAACGGCATGTTCAGCGCCTGCTTGCTCACGCCGAGCAAGCCAAGCAATTCCTTCACGCTCAAATTCGGATAACGCGCGATGAAAAACACGATGCGCTGATGCACCCGCGACAACCCGCGGCGCTCGAGCATTTCGTCAGCCTTGGCGGTGAACGCCTGATAGCCGAAGAAAAACGCTTCCATCGCCTGTTGCTGGCTCGTTGGGTTTTTAAGGTCAAGCATGTTGACGTACTCGCTCAAGCTGTCGTAATTTCAGTCAACCAGTTTGACTCATTTTAAACCACCCTCGCTACCGGTGACCTCCATGGCTTTTTCCGAACGTGTCTCGCGCCTTAAAAGTTCTTTGATCCGTGAAATCCTCGCCGCCGCCCAGCGTCCTGAGGTGATGTCGTTCGCCGGTGGCTTGCCCGCCGAAGCCATGTTGCCGAAAGTCGAATGGGCGGACATGCCGCTGGCGCTCGGCCAATACGGCATGAGCGAAGGCGAACCGGCGTTGCGCGAAGCGTTGGCGGCGGAGGCGAGGGCGCTCGGTCTGGAATGCGAGGCGAGTCAGGTATTGGTGGTCAGCGGCTCCCAGCAAACCCTCGATCTGGCGGCCAAGCTGTACATCGACAAAGGCACGGAAATTCTGCTCGAAGCGCCGACCTATCTGGCCGCGCTGCAAATCTTCCAGCTGTTCGGCGCCGATTGCCTGACCGTGCCGCAAGAGTCCGACGGCCCGAACCTGGCGCACTTGCGTAATCGTCTGGAACAGCATCGTCCGGCGTTCATCTACCTGATCCCGACCTTTCAGAACCCATCAGCCGTGCGCTACAGCGAAGCCAAACGCGCAGCAGTCGCCGCATTGCTCGATGAATTCGGCGTGACCTTGATCGAAGACGAGCCCTACCGCGAACTGACCTTCGACGGCGGCAGCGCCAAACCGATTGCCGGACGCTTGCAGAAATCCAGCTGGATCTACACCGGCACCGTGTCGAAAACCCTGCTGCCGGGTTTGCGCGTTGGCTATCTGATCGCCAGCCCGGATCTGTTTCCGCATTTGCTTAAACTCAAGCAATCGGCGGATCTGCACACCAACCGCATCGGCCAATGGCAGGCGCTGCAATGGATCGGCACAGAGAAATATCAGCAGCATTTGAGTGAGTTGCGTGGGTTCTATCGCCAGCGACGTGATGCGTTTCAATTGGCACTGGAAACGCACTTTGCCGATTTGGCGGATTGGAACATGCCGCAGGGCGGGCTGTTTTTCTGGCTGACGTTGAAGCAACCGCTGGATACGCGAACGCTATTGAATGAGGCGTTGGCCAATGATGTGGCGTTTATGCCGGGCGAACCGTTCTTCCCGGAGCCGGATAATCATCATGGGCACTTGCGTTTGAATTTCAGCCATATTGATCCGGCGCGGCTGGATGAAGGGTTGAAGCGGCTGGCGGCGGTGGTGCGGCAGGCGCAGATAAATAAAGCGGCGTGATAAAAACAAATAAACCGGCTCAAGGGCCGGTTTATTTTTGTCTGGGATTTTAGGTGCCTGGGAGGGCCTCTTCGCGAGCAAGCCCGCTTGTATGGTAGGACTCGAAGGGGTGGGTGGGACCAAAAGCCAGCTTCTGACTGTTAGCCCAGTACAGACTGTGGGAGACATCGGCCCCACCCCTTCCACCAAAGCGCCGATAAAGAATGCTTCGT
>NZ_CACSJY010000082.1:0-17896 GCF_902706155.1 Pseudomonas sp. 18058 | reverse complement strand
GCGGTGGGTCAGTCGACAGATAAATTGACTGACCCACCGCATTCGCGAGCAAGCCCGCTCCCACAAGGGATTTTTGGCAACTGGCCGAAAGTGGATTACTCCCCGCGAATGTACTGCTCCAGCTGTTTGATCAGCTCAGCCTGCTCGGCAATGGCTTCCTTGACCAGGTCACCAATCGACAGCAGCCCGATCAACTTGCCATCCTGCACCACCGGCAAATGGCGCAGACGCTTGTCGGACATGATGCCCAGGCACGTGTCGACGGTCTGGTGCGTATCGACGGTGATCACCGGCGAGACCATGATGTCGCGCACCGGCGTGCCCACCGACGAACGGCCATGCAGCACCAGCTTACGGGCGTAATCGCGCTCACTGATGATGCCCAGCACTTCATCGTTCTCCACCACCAGCAAGGCGCCGACGTTTTTCTCGGCCATCTTCATCAGCGCTTCGAGCACCATGTGATCAGGTTTGATCTGGTGCACTTCCTGATTTTTCTGATCTTTGAGCTTGAGCAGTTGGGCGACGGTCTTCATGGCGGTTACTCAGGTGTTGTCGTTGTTATCCAAGCATCGTAGACCCTGAGGCGCAGGGCAAGGTGACAAAGCGGCAGATAGCACGCAAAAAACGTCATTTCCCGAAAAAAAGCCCGAACACACAACCATTCTTGGAGGGAACCTCTGTGGCGAGGGGATTTATCTGTGGAGAGGGGATTTATCTGTGGCGAGGGGATTTATCCCCGTTGGCCTGCGCAGCAGGCCCGCTTGTAAGTCAAAAGCGGGGCTGCTTCGCAACCCAACGGGGATAAATCCCCTCGCCACAGAGAACATGTTCAGCCTGAGAGCTTCTAAACCATAGACCCGGGGGTGAACGCGGCAGCGTAGAATGCCATCCTGTTTGATACGTTGAGGTTGCAGTGGTGGATTTACCGCAGGGCTTCGTCCTGACCCGGCATTGGCGTGATACGCCGGCCGGCACCGAAGTCGAGTTCTGGTTGGCGACCGACGCCGGGCCGCGTCGTGTGCGTTTGCCGCATCAGCCGTCGGTGGCGTTTATCCCCGCTGAACAGCGCGAGGCGGCCGAACGCTTGCTGCACGACGAAAAGAACGTCGAACTGCGCCCCTTGGCCCTGCAGGACTTCGAACATCGCCCGGTGCTCGGCTTGTATTGCCAACAACACGGCCAGTTGATGCGTCTGGAAACCGCGCTCACCCGCGCCGGCGTCGACGTTTACGAAGCCGACGTGCGCCCGCCGGAACGCTACCTGATGGAGCGCTTCATCACCGCGCCGGTATTCTTCAGCGGCACAGCGGACGCCGACGGCACCTTGCTCAACGCTCACCTCAAACCTGCACCGGATTACCGACCGAAACTGCGCCTGGTCTCCCTCGACATCGAAACCACCGAAAACGGCGAGTTGTATTCCATCGCCCTCGAAGGCTGCGGCGAGCGTCAGGTGTACATGCTCGGCACCCCGAATGGCGACGCCAGCATCGTCGACTTCGCCCTCGAATACTGCGACTCGCGCACTGTCATCCTGAAAAAACTCAACGACTGGTTCGCACTGCACGATCCCGACGCGATCATCGGCTGGAACGTCGTGCAGTTCGATCTGCGCATCCTCCACGAACACGCGCGACGCCTCGGTGTGCCGCTGAAAATCGGCCGTGGCGGCGAAGAAATGCAGTGGCGTGAGCACGGCAGCCGCAACCACTACTTTGCCTCCGCAGCGGGGCGGTTGATCATCGACGGTATCGAATCCCTGCGTTCGGCGACCTGGAGTTTCCCCTCGTTCAGTCTGGAGAACGTCGCGCAAACCCTGCTCGGCGAAGGCAAGGCCATCGACAACCCGTACCAGCGCATGGACGAAATCAACCGCATGTTCGCCGAAGACAAACCGGCGCTGGCCAAGTACAACCTCAAGGACTGCGAACTGGTCACGCGGATCTTTGCCAAAACCGAGTTGCTGACTTTTCTGCTGGAGCGCGCCAGCGTCACCGGATTGCCGGCGGATCGCAGCGGCGGCTCGGTCGCCGCGTTCACCCATTTGTATATGCCGCTGATGCACCGACAGGGTTTCGTCGCGCCGAATCTGGGCACCAACCCGCCGCAGGCCAGTCCCGGCGGTTTTGTCATGGACTCGCAACCGGGCTTGTACGAGTCGGTATTGGTGCTCGATTACAAGAGTCTGTACCCGTCGATCATCCGCACTTTTCTGATCGATCCGGTGGGCCTGATCGAAGGCTTGCAACACCCGGACGACGCTGACTCTGTACCGGGTTTCCGTGGCGCGCGCTTCTCACGCACCCGTCATTGCCTGCCGTCGATCGTCTCGCGCGTGGCCGAGGGGCGCGAGACCGCCAAACGCGAGCACAACGCGCCGCTGTCGCAAGCGCTGAAAATCATCATGAACGCCTTTTACGGCGTGCTCGGTTCCAGCGGTTGCCGGTTTTTCGATACGCGGCTGGCCTCGTCGATCACCCTGCGCGGTCACGAAATCATGCTGCGCACGCGCAAGTTGATCGAAGAGCAGGGCCACGCGGTGATTTATGGCGACACCGATTCCACCTTTGTCTGGCTGCGTCGCCAGCATGCTCAGGAAGAGGCGGCGAAGATCGGTCAGGCGCTGGTCCAGCACGTCAACGACTGGTGGCGTGAACATGTACGCGATGAATACGGGCTGGAAAGCGCCCTCGAATTGCAGTTCGAAATTCACTACAAACGCTTTCTGATGCCGACCATCCGTGGCGCGGAGGAGGGCAGCAAGAAGCGCTATGCCGGCCTCGTCACCCGCGCCGACGGCAGTGATGAAATGGTCTACAAAGGCCTGGAAACCGTGCGCACCGACTGGTCGCTGCTGGCCCGGCAATTTCAGCAGGAGTTGTACGAGCGGATTTTCCAGCGCAAGCCGTATCAGGATTACGTGCGCGACTACGTGCGCAAAACCCTCGCCGGTGAGTTCGATGATCGGCTGATTTACCGCAAACGCCTGCGCCGCACCCTCGACGACTACGAACGCAACGTGCCGCCCCACGTGCGCGCGGCGCGGCTGGCCGACGAATACAACACGCAGCACGGTCGGCCACGGCAATATCAGAACGGTGGCTGGATCAGTTACGTCATTACCTTGGCCGGCCCCGAACCACTGGAAGTGCGCCGCGCGGCCATTGATTACGACCATTACATCACCCGGCAGCTGCAACCGGTGGCGGACGCGATTCTGCCGTTTGTCGACGACGATTTCTCAACCCTGATCGGTGGGCAACTGGGCCTGTTTTGAGTCGAGCAGTTGCAGCGTCCATTCATCGAGAATGCCGTGGAAGTAGCGCTCCGGCGCCTGCGCGAACAGGCTGTCGTCGGCGCTGAACTGGGCGAACAGCGTCATCGAAGAATGAAATTTCAGGTCATCGGGATGACCGAAAATCTCCGCGATTGAACGCTGGCGCACGTTCAACACCAACTGCGTGCAGGTGCGCAAGCGGGCGCCGAGCAATTCATGGTCGAGGTAGGCCTGCGCTTCTTCGGCCGAACCGATGGCGTAGCGTCGGGACATTTCACTGCCGCCCAAACCGGCGAATTGCGGGAAGACGAACCACATCCAGTGGCTGCGTTTGCGGCCGTCTTCGAGTTCGCGCTGCACCCGCTCGAACACCGAGTCTTGGGCCAGCACAAAACGTTGCAGGTTGAACGGGTCGTTCTGATCCGTGCTTCTCATCGCGAAGCCCTCGCCAGTCGGCGGCTCAGACCATGGCCAGCCGCTGCTTGCGTTGTGGCGCTTGAAACACCTGATCCAGCGCCGCCAGATCCCCGGCCTCCAGTTGCAGCTGCGCCGCTTGTGCATTGAGTTGCACGTGTTCGGGTCGCACAGCCTTGGGAATCGCAATCACACCATCCTGACGCAGAATCCACGCCAGCGAAACCTGCGCGGGGGTGACGCCGTGACGAGCGGCAATCTGTTTCAGCACCGGCTCAGCCAGCATCGCGCCGCCCTGACCGATCGGGCAGTAAGCCATCAGCGGCATCCGCTGGTGCTGGCACCACGGCAACAGATCGAATTCGATGCCGCGCTCTTCAAGGTTGTAGAGCACTTGATTGGTGGCGCAGGCCGAACTGGAGAGTTCTTCGAGGTCATCGACGTCGAAATTGGAGACGCCCCAACGGCCGATCTTGCCTTCTTCGCGCAGACGTTCCAAGGCTTCGACGGTTTCTTCCAGCGGATACTGGCCGCGCCAGTGCAGCAGATAGAGGTCGATGTAATCAGTGTCGAGCCGCCGCAGACTACGCTCGCAGGCTTGCGGAATGCCTTTGCGGCTGGCGTTATGCGGGTAGACCTTGCTCACCAGAAACACTTGATCGCGCAGACCGGCAATCGCTTCGCCGACCACCGATTCGGCACCGCCCTCGGCGTACATTTCGGCGCTGTCGATCAGGGTCATGCCCAGCTCGATCCCCGTGCGCAACGCCGCCACTTCACGCTTGTGCGCCGAACGGTCTTCGCCCATGCGCCAGGTGCCCTGACCAATGACTGGAACCTGCACACCGGCCAATTCGAGGGTACGCATTCAAACCTCCTATCTGAAAGAGTCGATACCTTTAAGTGGGCAGCAGGATAGCCCAGGGGTTCCGAAAGCTTCCAGATGAGGCGCTTTTATCGATCGTTCCCACGCTCTGCGTGGGAATGCATCAATGGACGCTCTGCGTCCGCTGTTGGGACGCGGAGCGTCCCGGGCTGCGTTCCCACGCGGAGCGCGGGAACGATCAAAGAAATGCATTCACCCTAATTGGGGCTGCTGCGCAGCCCATCGGGGATAAATCCCCTCGCTACAAGGGGACTGGTTATTTCGCGGAGAACTTCAACACCACGCTGTGGTTGTAAGTCTGCCCCGGATCCAGTCGCGTACTCGGGAAGTTCGGCTGATTAGGCGAGTCCGGATAGTGCTGCGTTTCCAACGTAAACGCGCCCCAGTGCGGATACACCTTGCCGCCCTTGCCCTTGACCGTGCCATCCAGGAAGTTGCTGGTATAAAACTGCACACCCGGCTCGGTAGTGAACAACTGCAAATGCCGTCCCGACTGTGGATCGCTGACTTCAGTGGCGACTTTGCTCACATCGCCCTTGGCATCCAGCGCCCAGTTGAAATCAAATCCACCCTGTTTCGGCTCAGCAAATTTCAGTTGCTCATGATCAGCCTTGATGTGCGTGCCAATCGCCGTCGGTTTAGTGAAATCCATCGGCGTGCCCGCAACGGGCGCGAGTTCACCGGTCGGGATCAGTTTGGCCGTCACCGGCGTGTAATGGCTGGCGTACAGGGTCGCGACCTGCTTGAGAATGTCGCCATTACCGGCGCCGGCGAGGTTGAAGTAACTGTGGTTGGTCAGGTTGAGCACCGTCGGTTTATCGGTGTTGGCCTTGTAGTCGATGCGCAGCTCGTTGTTGTCGGTGAGGCGATAGGTGACCTCGGTGGTGAGGTTGCCGGGAAAGCCCATTTCGCCGTCCGCCGACAGATACGTCAGGGTTACGCCGACCGAATCCTTGTCCTTGGTTTCCTGGGCTTTCCAGACCTTCTTGTCGAAACCCAGCGTGCCGCCATGCAGCGCGTTGCTCTTGTCGTTCTGCGGCACTTGATAGCGTTTGCCATCGAGTTCGAACGCACCTTCGGCGAGGCGATTGCCAAAACGGCCGATGGTCGCGCCGAAGTACGCGGTGCCTTTCTGATAACCCTGCACATCGTCGAAGCCGAGCACGACGTCGTCGAACTTGCCGTGTTTGTCCGCCACCAAGAGCGATTGCAGGGTCGCGCCGTAGGTGATGACGGTGGCTTGCATGCCGTGGCTGTTGCGCAGGATGTATTGCTCGACGGGCGTGCCGTCATTGGTTTTGCCGAAGGCTTTGTGCTCGGCGCTGAGGCCGGCGGCATTGGCGGAAAGGGTGGCGATCATCAGGGACAGTCCGAGGCCGGAGAGCAGGTGTCGGGATTGAAGCATGGTTGACCTTCCTTTTTGTTGTTGTTTTCAAAGCAGCGCGGATTCCCCTGTAGGAGCTGCCGAAGGCTGCGATCTGTTGATCTTTATAAAAGCAAAAGATCGCAGCCTTCGGCAGCTCCTACAGGGTGGTTAATAGTCATGCTATCTGTGAGTAGGCAGAATATTTATAGCGGATGAATCGTTTATTGCCAAAATAAAGTCTGACTAATTGATGTGGGGATCAGCGCCAAAGGTCGGATCAACGCTCGCACACTGCACTTTTTCGAATTTCCCGGCTCTATCCATGGCCAGGATGCGGTGACCCCCGCCGCACAGGAATGTGCCTGTTCGAGACTACATGCCGAGAGTTTTCCAGCTGATTGCCGACCTTTTTCGCCGACCGTGCCTGCCGCTCGCCTGTTTGTCATTGCTGTTGTTCAGCGGTTGCAGCCATCAGGAGGGCAACGGGTTTTTCGCGCAGATGCGTGACGGCCAGCCGCAGGAATTCATGCAGACCAGCGTCGACCGTATGGCCACGCTGGCAATGCGCGACAACCTCAACAGCCTCTACCGCCTGATGGGCAAGCTGTACCTGCGCAATCCAGAAGAGCTGAAAAAATCGGGGTTCCTCAGTATCAGCGTGGCGGTGAAACAGGTGCGTCTGGCCGTTGAACAACAGCAGCCATTGCCGGTGCTCGGCGGAAGAAAGGATCTCGCGGCGCTGAGCTACGCGATGAGCCCGGAGTTTCGCGGTGACCGCGTCGGCGCGTTCATCTATGCGATCGGCAGCATGCTGGTGACCGCCCACGGCAATCGCACCGAGTTCTACATGACCGATGCGATCAACCCGACCTTCGTCCACAACGCCGCGCGCAACATCGAAAAAGCCACGTGGATTCTGTCGCAACGGCAGAACAAGGACGGTCAGCCATTGCTGTTTTCCAATGAGATTTCGGAGGAGGGCAGCAACCTCAGCTTTGCCACCGAGTTCGGCAAAATCGTCGCGCGGCTGGATCTGATCACGCAGATGCTTGATGAGCGCTACCGGCGGATCGGCCTGAATTACGCGCAGAGCCTTCTATTCCTGAATTTCCTCCCCGTTCAATAAGCGCTCTCACCCCTGTAGGAGCTGCCGAAGGCTGCGATCTTTTGATCTGTTTTTGAAGGTCAACGTCAAAAGATCGCAGCCTTCGGCAACTCCTACAGGGTAGAGTGGCGGTCGGATTGTTTGTATACAATCCACCGTCAACTTTGACTCAAAGGGAGCTGCACCCGTCATGACCGACCCCGCAAGCGCCGATTTCACTCGCGTTGATCGCGCCGTCCGCTCGGACAAATTGCCTTATGCCGCGTTGCTGGCGTTCGCCATGACCGGTTTCATCGCCATCCTCACCGAAACCCTGCCAGCCGGCCTGCTGCCGCAAATCGGCGCCGGGCTCAATGTCAGCGAGGTGCTCGCCGGGCAACTGGTGACGCTGTACGCGCTGGGCTCGATTGTCGCGGCGATTCCGCTGACCGTCGCCACGCGCGGCTGGCCTCGGCGGCGGGTGCTGTTGATGACCGTCGGCGGTTTTCTGGTGTTCAACACCGTCACTACGTTTTCCAGCCATTACGGCCTGACCCTCGCGTCGCGGTTTCTCGCCGGGATGGCGGCGGGGCTGTCGTGGGGGATCATGGCCGGCTATGCGCGCGGCATCGTGCCGGTGCATCAACAGGGCCGCGCGCTGGCGATCGCCATGCTTGGCACGCCGGTGGCGCTGTCATTAGGCACGCCGGCGGGAACATGGCTGGGTAATCTGATCGGCTGGCGTGCCTCGTTTGGCATCATGTCGGCGCTGGCCCTGGTGCTGGCGGCGTGGATCGTCATTGCGGTTCCTGATCGTCCGGGGCAAACCAGCGAAGAACGCCTGCCGCTGCTTGAATCGTTGCGCCTGCCGGGCGTGCGACCGGTGCTGTTCGTGGTGCTGACGTGGATGCTCGGGCACAACATTCTTTACACCTACATCGCGCCGTTTCTGATGCAGGCCGGATTGGCCGAACGGGTTGATCTGGTGCTGCTGGTGTTTGGCCTGTGCTCGTTGGTGGGCATCTGGATCATCGGCATGCTGGTCGATCGCTGGCTGCGTTGGCTGACGTTGATCAGCCTTGCGGTGTTTGCCGTGACCGCGCTGGTGTTGGCGCTGCTGGCGCCGTCACCGTGGCTGATTTACACGTGCATGGCGGTGTGGGGCTTGTCCTTTGGCGGCTCGGCGACGTTGCTGCTGACCGCCGCGGCGGACTCGGCGGGCGATCACGTCGACGTGGTGCAAGCGATGCTGACCACGTCGTGGAACGTGGCGATTGCCGGCGGCGGCTTGTTTGGTGGCTTGCTGCTGGATCGGGCGGGGGCGATGTCGTTTCCGTGGGCGCTGCTGATTCTCTCGCTGATCGCGCTCGCTACCGTCTGGATCAACAGCAACCACAGCTTCAAACCGGGCCGCAGAGTGCATTGATCTCACATCCAACACCTAACCCCTGTGGGAGCGGGCTTGCTCGCGAATGCGGTGTATCAGTGAAAGATGATTTGACTGACACGACGCCTTCGCGAGCAAGCCCGCTCCCACAGAAGGCTGCGTGTGAATTTGAGATGGCATAACGATAGACCGCATTGATATATGTGGTTATAAGAAAAATCGCTATGCTGCGGGCCAGATTTTTCCTGTCGTTTTTGTGGACGGTTTAATGGAATTGGCAAATTTCGGCCTGGTGATCGCCGGGCTGGTGGTGGGGTTTATCGTCGGCATGACCGGTGTCGGCGGCGGTTCGTTGATGACGCCGATCCTGCTGTGGTTCGGCATCAACCCGGCAACAGCGGTGGGCACTGACCTGTTGTACGCCGCCATTACCAAATCCAGTGGCGTGCTGGTGCACAAAAAGAACAAGAACATCGATTGGGCCATCACCGGCTGGCTGACCCTCGGCAGCGTGCCGGCGGTGGCGATGACCTTGTGGTTCCTCAGCACCCTGCACACCGCGCCGGATGCGATGAACGCCATCATCAAACAAGCCCTGGGCTTTGTGTTGTTCGCCACTGCGCTGGCGATCTTCTTCAAAAAACGCCTGCTCGCATTCGCCCACAGACGCGCCGGCGGCAACTACAACCCGAGCGGTTCGCGCCTGAACGTGTTGACCGTGATCACCGGTCTGATCCTCGGCACCATGGTCGCGCTGACGTCGATCGGCGCGGGTGCGCTCGGCACCGTGGCGCTGTTCATTCTTTACCCGCTGCTGCCGACGCGTCGTCTGGTCGGCACCGAAATCGCCCACGCCGTTCCGCTGACATTGGTTGCAGGCCTCGGTCACGCGAGCATGGGCAATATGGATTGGGGTGTGTTGGGCTTTCTGCTGATCGGCTCGTTGCCGGGCATCTGGCTCGGCAGCCACCTGACCGGACGCATTTCCGACGAAGTCCTGCGCCCGTGCCTGGCGACGATGCTGGTGTTGATCGGCTACAAGCTGGCGTTCTGATCGACCCGGGTTTTGCATTGGAACAACCTTGTGGGACTTACTCACCACAAGTTCTGCGCTGCTGAATATCCCGTGTAGGAGCTGCCGAAGGCTGCGATCTTTTGATCTTGATCCTAAAAAAGATCAAAAGATCGCAGCCTTCGGCAGCTCCTACAGGTTTTTTATGACGGGTTTTGAATGGTGTATTTCATCACCGTCACCGGCAATTCCTCGTACACCATTTCCTCAATCACCTCCCATCCCAACCGTGCATACAGCGATTGCGCCGCATCGGTGTACAGATACAACTCCTTCACGCCCAGCGCCGCCGCTTCTGCAACCACACGGTTAACCAGTTGCGAAGCAACCCCGCGCCCGCGTTCTTCAGCTTTCACATAAACCCCGGCCAGCCAAGGCGTCAGGTTCGGGCGCAGTTTAAGATCGTTTTCAATCAGCAGCGCGCCGCCGAGCAAGCGCGAACCTTCGAGCGCCACCACCACGCTGGGGATCGCGCCTTTGCCGCAAGCTGCACGCATGCGTTGTGTACGCGCCTCCAAGGTATCTTCGGGGCGATATTTACCCCATTCCTCGAAGTTGAGCGTGGCCAGTTCTTCAATCAATTCGGGGTGATCGCACAGGTAATCAATGTGCATGCGGGTGAACTCCATTTCGGTGGTTGATCCACCACCCTAATGCGGTCATAAAAGGTAATCAAATCTGCCTTGCGATCGTGTCTGTGATGTTGCGCAATGTCGGCCCTGACCTAAGCTTCTGACAAGGCGACACCTATTTGCCAGATAGCCCCGGAACAATCGCCACGATGCGCAATCATTAGAGCGTGGATATTAAAAGGAGATGCGCATGCTCATCAGGTCACTGACCCTGACACTCTTGCTGGCGATTGCCGGCCCTCTGTTCGCCGCTGACAACGATTCGCCGATTGCCGGCGACATGGGCCGCGCCCGACCGCTGATCGTGATCGCACAAAGCACCGTTGACCCCGTGTGGGTCGGCCTGAAAAAGTCGCTGGAAGATCCCGCCAACAAAAAAGGCGTCGCCGATCGCAACATCAAGGTTTACACGATCCTCAACATGTCCGGCCAACTTGACGGCAAAGACCTTGGCCAGCAAGACACCATGGCGCTGCTGCGCTCGCTGAAGCTGGGCGCCGGGGCGTATCCGAAAGTGTTCCTGGTGGGCAAGGACGGCGAGACCAAACTGTCGGCGTCGGGGGATGAAGCGAAAGCGGTGGATTTGAAGAAAATCTTCGACACCATTGATGCCTTGCCGGCGACCGAGAAAGACATCGCGCCACCGTCCGTTGCAACCACACCGGCAGCCGCTGAACCGGCCGCAAAAGGCGCAAAAGGCACCAAACCGGCCAAACCTGCAAAACCCACCAAGCCACCGGAAATGCCGGATGACTGATTGAAGTTGAATGAGATCCCCTGTGGGAGCGAGCTTGCTCGCGAAGGCGTCCGGTCAGTCACATTGATGCTGACTGACCGGGCCTATTCGCGAGCAAGCTCGCTCCCACAGTTTGTTTCAGCGCTCTTCAGTCTGCGTGTTCTTGCAATGCTGTTTGCAAGCGCTTCATCTCTTGCACAAAACCTTCATACAATCGATGCGCCTCCTGCTGAGTCGTGCTCGACTTGCACGCCACCTCCAGTTGCTCACACGCCGCAATCAACGGCGTCGCATGAATAATCCGCGCGCTCCCCAGAATCTTGTGGCAACGCCGCGCCATGCCCGCAAAATCCCCCGCTTCAAACAACAATTCCATCGCCTCGACATCCTGCTGATTGGTGCGTAACACCGTCTCCAGCAATTGCCGGGTCAGCCCCGGATCGCCAGCGGTAATGTCGCTGACCTTGGACGGATCAAAACACGCCGCACTGGCCTGACGTTCACGTTCGGATTCACGCAGATAACGCTCCAGGGCACTGCGTGTCAGCGGTTTGAACAGGCAGGCGTTCATGCCCGCGTCGAGACAGCGGCGGGTTTCCTCTGGCTGCGCATTGGCGGTCAGACCGAGCACATGAGTCGGCGTGCGCCCCTCGGCGGCTTCGATGGCGCGCAACTGGCGGGTCATTTTGTCGCCATTGAGCAGCGGCATATTGCAGTCGGTGATCAGATAATCGAAGGATTCTTCGCTCCACAGGCGCAACCCTTCGAGACCGTTTTCGGCGCAGGCCACGCGCATCCCCAGCGATTCCAGTTGCCGCTGCAGCACCACCCGATTGAATTCGTGATCCTCGACAATCAGCACATGCCGCGACGGCAGCGGTGGCAGATCTTCAGTCGGCGTCGTCGGCAGGGTTTGTGTCTCGGTGTGCAATCGGGTGCTCAGGTTGAGGGTAAAGCACGAGCCGAGCCCCGGCTCGCTTTCGCAAGTCAGTTGCCCACCCATCAGCTCGGTCAATTGCTGACAAATCGACAACCCCAGCCCGGTGCCAATCTGCGTTTCGCTCTGGCCGTCGGCGAATTGGGTGTACGGCTGAAACAGGCGCTGGCGCTGTTGCTCGTCAATGCCGATGCCACTGTCGCGCACCGCCAGGCGCAATTGCACCAGATCGCTGTGAGTCAGTAGGCTCAGCTCAACGCTGACCGTGCCTTGGGCGGTGAACTTGATCGCGTTGCTCAGCAGGTTGGAAAGAATCTGCCGAAAGCGCAGCGAATCCAGTTCCACCGCTTGATCGGCATCGTCGGTGATCAAGGTCAGGTCGATGTTTTTCTGCTGCGCGAGGCTGGCGAACGCCTGCACCACGGTGCGCGCCAGACGCTCGGGATAGCAGCGGCTGCTGCGCAATTCGAACTGGCCGGCTTCAAGTTTGGTCAGGTCGAGAATCTCGCCGATCAATTCCATCATGCCGCCGGCCGACTTCTGCGCGATGTCGATCAACTCGCCATCGCCGGTGCGCTCGGGATGACGATTGCGCAGCAGTTCGAGCACGCCGATCAACGCGCTCATCGGCGTGCGGATCTCGTGGCTCATCACCGCCAGAAAATGGCTTTTGCCACGGTTCGCCGCCTCGGCTTGATGTTTGGCGGCGAGCAAGGCGTGTTGCAGATGCTGTTGTTCGGTCAGGTCGATCCAGCCGCCAATCACACCGGTCATTTTGCCGTCGGAGTCGCGGTAGGGCAGGGCCCAGTGGTAGATGTGGAAGGTGTGGCCCTTGACCGAGAGCGGGAAATTGTCGAACGACGGCTCGCCGCTTTCCAGGGTGGCGCGGTGGATGCGTTTGTAGTTGTGGGCGTTATCCAGCGGCAGCACGTTGGCCTCGATCAGGCCTTTGTGCAGCACCTGCTCAAGCTCCACGCCCATCACCTGCAAATAGGCGCGGTTGCAAGTGAGCAGCAGGCCTTTGCGGTCGCGCACGTAAATCGGGTGCGGCGTGCCATCGACCAACGCCTTCATAAACAGCAACTGATCGCTCAAGGCTTTTTGCGCTTTGAGACGCTCGGCGATTTGCCGGCGCAGGCCGAGGTTCCACGCGATAAAACCGAGCAACACGGCCACCAAAACCATCGCCGCACGCAGAATCCAGCGCTTGTAAGTGCTCCAGCCGTCTTCACCGTTCTGCGGGTTTTGCCAGCGATTGGCCAAGTCGCTGAACTCGCCGGGGGCGATGTCGAGCATGGCTTTGTCGAGGATCGAAATCAGCGTGGCGTTGTGTTTGCCGGTGGCGAAGGTGATCAACGCCGGTTGGGTACCGAGCACCGAGTCGATTTGCAGGCGTCCACGAAAGTAGCGATCAATCAGATAGGCCGCGCCCATCTGCGGCTGAATCACGCCCTCGACCTGTCCTTCGGCGAGCAGTTCGTAAGTCTCGATCGACGTATCGACTTCAACCGCGCGCAACTCCGGCCATTCCCGCGCCAGCCAATGCGCGGCTTCGGAGCCCTTGATGATCGCCACCGGCCGGCCTTTCAGCCCGCTCATGCCCTCGCGGTTGGGCTTGACCCGTGTAACCAGTACAAACGGATTGACCACGTAGGCGCGGGAGAACTTCAGATCCTTGTGCCGGCGCTCGCTGTAAGTCAACGCCGCGATCAGGCTCGGCGGATCGCGTTGCGCACGACGGGTCATGGCGTCCATCGAGGTGATTTTCTTTGGCTGAAACGCGAGGCCCGTGCGGTCGTTGATCAGCTCGAGCAAATCGGCGGACATGCCGCGCATTTCGCCTTCGGTATCGAAGAAGCTGAACGGCGAATACATGTCGTTGGCCAGCACCTCGACAATCGGATGATCCTTGATCCACTGCTGTTCGACCGGCGTCAGTTGCAGACGGCCGTAACCGAGTTTCGGGTTGGAACCGATGCCCCAGCGCCGGGCGATTTGCGCGCGTTCCGCCGGAGAGATTTTTGCCAGAACGTTATTGAACAGATTGAGCAACTGCGCGTCTTCGCGCTGCATGGCGAAGCTGAAACCCAGGCCTTCGGAGTCGCGCTGAATGGTCTGTTTGAGGCTCTGCTGGTAACTGCGTTCGAGCAGGTATTGCGCGGAGATCGCATCGGTCAGCAGCACCTTGTTTTCGCCGTAGGCCACCAGGCCGAGGCCGTAGGGTGTCGACTCGACCGCCTCACGGGGATGATCGGGAAACAGCGCGGCAACGCGACCCGGAATCATCCAGTCTGAGTCGAAGAGAACGGTGGTGTCCTTGGGCAGCTGATTGTTCGCCCAGTGGGTGCCGAAACGACTGACCAGCACCGCTTGATCGTACGCATAGGCCGCACTCATGCGCAGTTCGCTGTACTGGTTTTCCAGATGATTGATGCGTGGCACCACATCGATGTCGCCACGTTGCAGGGCGGCAAGCGCTTCGGCCTGATTGGCGAACCGTTCGATCTGTACCCGCAGGCCCAAGGTGCGAGCGATGATGTCGAGGTAATCGGCGGACAGACCTTGGTATTCACCACCGTCGGCGGTGATGTCGAGCGGAGGGCGATCCGGCAGATAGACCCCGGCGCGCAACACGGCTTTTTGCGTCAAAAAATGCCGTTGCGTGCTGCTCAGGGGCAGGGTTTGTTGATTGCTGGTCGCGCGGCTGAGCAGGCTCAGCGTGTCGGCCTGGGCGCTCAATGCCAGCCAGCCGAGGCAGAGAACAGCGAGCAGTTGTCTGAACCGGTTCATCAATCAGACCAGATGATTGCGTTTGGCGAACTCGACCAGATCAAGCAGCGTGTGGGTGTCGAGTTTTTGCATCAGGCGGGTCTTGTAGGTGCTGATGGTTTTGTTGCTCAGCAGCATGTCGTTGGCGATCTGCATGTTGGTCTTGCCTTGGGCCAGACCGTGCAAGACTTTGAGCTCGCGGCGGGTGATGGTGTCGATGCGCTTGGCGTCGTCCTGGGTGTATTCACTGTGATTAACCGAATCCAGCGTCCCCGGCGGAAACCAGCGTTCGCCATTGGCCACGGCTTTCAGTGCAGTGAGAATCTCCCTCGGATCATCACCCTTCGACAGATAACCCGCCGCCCCGGCGCGCAGGCATTGCGTGGCGTAGGCCATACTTTTCAAACCGGTGTGTACCAGCACGTGCGCCGTACTGCCGCCGATGCGCAAACGGTCGATCACCGCCATGCCGTCGAGTTGCGGAATGTCCAGATCCAGCACAATCGCATCGGGCTGCAGCTCGAATGCCTTGCTCAAGGCATCGACGCCGTTGTCGCACTCAGCCACCACGACATGGCCCTCGCGCGCCAGAATCATCGCGATTGCCATGCGCACCACAGCGTGATCATCGACCAGCAGCACTTTCATCGATCAGTCCTCAAGCCCGGTTTCAGCATAGCCCGCACGCCGGGAAGAGCACGGCGCGGGCGCGACCGCGAAAAAAGAGCGCGATGCTACTTGGTTTGAGGGGGGATGCAAGAAAACAGGACTGCACGAATGACAATGGCTACCCCAGCCTTTGTGGTGAGGGGATTCATCCCCGATGGAGTGCGAAGCACTCCCAAAACCGGACGCCCCGGTGAGTCAGAAAAAACAGGGTTCTCTTTTGGGGCCGCTGCGCAGCCCATCGGGGATAAATCCCCTCACCACAGGGATTAGTGTCACAGGGGATCAGTGTCACCAGGGATCGGTTTCACAGGGGATCAGTGTCACTAGGGATTACTGTCACTAAAGGGAGTACCACAGATTTGGTGCCTGGCTTTATCGAGTAATTGCACTCAGGATCGTGTGCGCAATCTTCACCCGTTCCGCATTCGGGTAGTTCTTGTTCGCGAGGATCACAATGCCGACATCCTTCGATGGCACGAACGCCACGTACGTGCCGAAGCCTCCGGTTGCGCCGGTTTTGTTGTACAGCATGTTCTGCGGCTCGGGTTGCGCCGGGGTCAGCCATTGCACTTTGTGCGCTTGCAGCGCCATCGGGTTCGAATTGCCGTTTTGCAGTTTTTCCAGACTGATCGGATAGGCGTAACGCTCCCAACCCAGACCCTGGGTCATGTCACCGACGGTGTAGTAACCGGTGTGCGTGGTGGTGACGGCTTGTTGCAGGGGCTGTTTCAGGCTGGCCGGTTTCAGGTTCGCTTCGACGTACCGCAGCAGGTCGGCGGCGCTGGTTTTGATGCCGTAGGCTTCAGCGTCCAAGGCGCCGGGGCCAACACGCACCGGTTGGTCTGCGCTGTTGTAGCCTTGGGCGTAGAGGTTGGCTTCGGACTCGGGCACGCTGAGGAATGTGTGCTGTAAACCGAGTTTTGGCAGCAGGGTTTGGGTCATCGCCTGATCAAACGACTGACCGAGGCTCTTCGCCGTCAGATAACCAAACAGTCCCAGACTTGGATTGGAATACAGGCGATGGCTGCCCGGTGGATACAGCGGTTTCCATTGCTGGTAATAGCCGAGCATCTTGTCCGCCGAATCGGCTTCAGCGGGAAATTGCAGTGGCAGACCACCCGCGCTGTAAGTGCCCAGTTGCAGCACGCTGATGTTGTCGAAAGCGCTGCCGTGCAGCTCAGGCCACAGCGAGCTGGCCTTGCTCGACAGATCCAGTTTGCCCGTCGCCTGCGCATAACCAGCCAGCGTCGCAGTGAAGGTTTTGCTCACCGAACCGATTTCAAACAGGGTGTTTTCGCTGACCTTCAGCCCGCTGTCCTTGTTGGCGACGCCGTAGTTAAAGTAATGCGGCTGGCCATTAACAGTCAGGGCGATGGCCAGGCCTGGAATGTTCTGCTGCTGCATCACCGGCGTAACGGCAGCGCTGACCAAGGCTTGCAGTTGCGCATCGGTTGGCGCAGCAGCCGAACAGGCAGCCGCGCCGAAGCAAAGTCCAAAAGCGCTGTAGGAAAAGAGTTTGCTCGGCATGATTGAACGCATAAGTGAACCACTCTCCATGAGTGTTGATTATTCTATCCCGCTACACTGCGGACGATTTCCCGTTCGGGCGGCTGATCAGCGCGGCCAATTTAGGCAGTCCGGCGCCAATCGACAAACGATGAAATCTCGCATGAGCCATTAGAAAAATTTGGGACTGGGCATGATTCGACCTCAATTGCCGCTGAACGCACTGCGCGCATTCGAAGCTTCGGCGCGCCATCTGAGCTTTACCCGCGCGGCGGTGGAGTTGTGTGTGACCCAGGCCGCCGTCAGCCATCAGGTCAAAAGCCTTGAGGCGCAACTCAACGTAACCCTGTTCAAACGCCTGCCCCGTGGGCTGATGCTGACCGGCGAGGGCGAAACGCTGTTGCCGGTCTTGAGCACATCGTTTGATCACATTGCGCAAATTCTTGAACGCCTTGCCGACGGCCAGTACCGCGAAATGTTGACCGTGGGCGCGGTCGGCACGTTCGCCGTGGGCTGGCTGTTGCCGAGGCTGGCGGACTTCCGGGCGAAACATCCGCTTATAGATTTACGGCTGTCGACTAACAACAATCGCGTGGATGTCGCGGCGGAAGGGCTGGATTACGCGATCCGCTTCGGCGCGGGAGCGTGGCATGGCATCGAGGCAACACGCTTGCTCGACGCGCCGCTGTCGGTGTTGTGCGTGCCGGAAATCGCCCGGCAATTGCATGCGCCTGCGGATTTGTTGCAGCAGACATTGTTGCGTTCCTATCGCACCGATGAATGGCCAGAATGGTTTCACGCGGCGGGCATGGCCACCCACGCAGCACCGCCGCAGAGCATCGTGTTCGACTCGTCGCTGGCGATGATGGAAGCGGCGTTGCAGGGCAGTGGAGTGGCATTGGCGCCACCGCTGATGTTCGCCCGGCAACTGGCGGCGGAGGCGATTTGTCAGCCGTTCGCGATTGAAATCACCACCGGCAGTTATTGGCTGACACGATTGCAATCACGCCCGGAAACGACAGCGATGCTGGCGTTCAAATCATGGCTGCAACACGCGGCGGCCTGACACAAATCCCCCGTGTGGGAGCGGGCTTGCTCGCGAAAGCGGTGTGTCATTCAGGTCGTCGGTGACTGACCCACCGCTTTCGCGAGCAAGCC
>NZ_CACSJY010000081.1:0-18380 GCF_902706155.1 Pseudomonas sp. 18058 | reverse complement strand
CCCCCAAAACCCCAAACAAGCAAAATCAAAAGATCGCAGCCTTCGGCAGCTCCTACACTGGTAATCACGGCTTACCTAAAAGCCCCAGACAACCACCAACCAAGGAGTCTGCCCCCATGCCCGATAGAAAATGCGATTGCCCAAACTGCAAATGCACCATCAAAGAAGGCGATCATGCCTACGCCGTACACGGCAAACACTACTGCTGCGAAGCCTGCGCCCACCACCACAAAGGTGGCGAAGAATGCTCAAGCAAAGGCTGCCACTGCGCACATCCCAAATAAACACAGGCAAAAAAAAGTGGAGCCTAATCAGGCTCCACTTCCAGTTTCAGACTTTCATCATCCAGCCGCTCGGTATGCCGCACCGTGCCTTGCAATCGCCGCCCCTCAACCCGAACCACCACGGTTTTCGCCTGGTCGAGGTCTTCCGGTAACGGCGCTGGCACTCTCAGGGCGAAGCAATACGGATCATCGTCGACCGCTTCCAGACCCACGCGGCAATCCACGCTTTTGGTGATACGCCCAAACAATGTGTCGAGGCCGTAGTCCAGATGCGCCGGGCTGCTGCTGAAATCGATCATGGTTGCATTCCCCCGAATGTTCGCGTGCAGGCTGAGCTTAGCTGGTCGGTCGCCAGACGACGTTTTCCACGCCGAATTTTTCCGCCATCGGTTTGCTGGTCTTCTGTACTTTTTCACGACCAAAGCGCGGAATGCGACCCACGCCCGCATCGCAACTCGCCCAGTGCCACGCCTCGGTGTTGTCCATTTTGTCCGAGCGGATAATGAACGACTTGGCTGTGCCGTGAAGGGTGTACTCGATGACGTAGAGTTTTGCGTTGTTCATAAAGCCGGTATTCCTCCCTGTGGTAATAGAGGGATCGTTGAGCACCGGGAAAATTCATTCGGATTGTCCGACGGTATCTATCGTTGGCGAGGTTTCGGGCGACTGGTTACCATGGCGCCTCCACCAACCCCAATGAATGCTCACCATGGCCCTCGCCACGCCCCCCGATTTCACTGACATCGATGTGCCCATGCAACCGCTGGCGCGCACGTATCCGCGTGGCTTATTTATCGAGCCGCATGAGCATGACTGGGGCCAGTTGCTGTACGCGATGAGCGGGGTGATGTGGGTCGAGACGCCGCATGAAGCACTGGTGGTGCCACCGCAGCGCGCGGTGTGGTTGCCGCCCGGGGTGCCGCACGGGATTCGCGTGGTGTCTGATTTGCAGATGCGCAATATCTACCTGCGCCCGGCGCTGGCGGCGACGCTGGATCAGACGGTGCAGGTGATCGAGGTCGGTGGTTTGCTGCGCGAGTTGATCGTCGGGCTGGTGGAGCAGGGCGACAGCGGTGAGCCGGCGTATTACGAGGCGCTCGTTGGCTTGGCGCTGCTGGAGTTGCAGCGCGCAAGGCGTTCGCAGCTGAAAATCCCGATGCCGGATGATTCCGATCGGCGCCTGATGAATCTTTGCCAGGCGGTGATGGCCGCGCCGTCGCTGGAGATCCCGTTCGAACAGCACGCGGAAAACGCCGGGGCCAGCGTGCGCACGTTGGCGCGGTTGTTCAAGGACAGTCTGGGCATGGGCTTCGCCGAGTGGCGGCGGCAGGTGCAACTGGCGACGGCGGTGGCGGAGTTGATTCAGGGTGTGGCGGTGAGTGTGATTGCCCGCGAACTCGGCTATTCACCGAGCAGCTTCAGCGACATGTTCCGCCGCGAACTGGGCGTCGCCCCGTCTCAGTTCACGGTGTAACGACGCTATTTCCTGAACCTGCACAAAGCCTGTAGGAGCATGGCTTGCCAGCGAAAGCGGAGTGTCAGCAATATCAATGTTGGCTGAATGGAAGCCTTCGCTGGCAAGCCATGCTCCTACAAGGTTTTGTGGTGATGTCGGCAGGTTTGTCCGAAATTCAGAAGTCCTTGGCCGGTGCCCTTCGCCGAGCCTCCCTACACTCTGCCCATTCCTTTCAAACGGCAGAGTTCTCCCCATGAACTACCTGATTTCGCTGGCCATCGGTCTCGGTGTTGGCCTGTTGTACGGCGCGCTCGACTTCCGTTCTCCCGCGCCGCCGGCCATCGCGCTGGTCGGTCTGCTCGGCATGCTTGCGGGTGAGCAGCTGTGGCCGATGGGCCGGCAATGGGTCGCCGCTTGGTTGTCCTGAATCTTCTTTTCTCCTTCGGTGAATCACTCCATGAAAGCACTGCAATTCGATAAAACCGGCGACCTGTCCTCCCTGCGCTTCGTCGAGGTGCCGACCCCGGTTGCTGGCGCCGATGAAGTCCTGGTGCAGATCAAAGCGGCCGGGCTCAATCCCAGCGACGTGAAAAATGTGCTCGGACGTTTCCCCTACACCACGTTGCCACGGATTCCCGGGCGCGATTTCGCCGGTGTCGTGGTCGAAGGCCCGCCAGCGTTGATCGGTCAGGAAGTCTGGGGCACGGGCCGTGAGCTGGGCTTTTTCGCCGACGGTTCCCACGCGCAATTCGTCAAACTGCCGGCCAACGGTGTCGTCCTCAAGCCGTCGCGCCTGAGCTTCACCCAGGCTGCCAGCCTCGGCGTGCCGTACACCACGGCGTGGGATGCGTTGGAGCGCAGCCTCGTCAAAGCCGACACGCGTTTGCTGGTGATTGGCGGCGGTGCGGTCGCCACAGCGGCACTGGCCCTGGCCAAAGTGCGCGGCGCAAAAATTCTGGCAGCGGCGCGGCGTCCGGAGCAGGTGAGCGAGTTGCAAGCGCAGGGCTACCAGACGATTCAATTGGATAAACCTGAAGACCTCGGTGCGCAGGTCAACGCGGTGTATCAGGGCGGCGCCGAAGTGATCTTCGACACCACCGGTTTCTGGCTGCCCGCCTCGGTGGCGGCGCTGGCAATCTTCGGCCGAATCGCAATCATCGCCGCACCGGTGGACGGCCAAGTGCAGTTGCCGGCACTGGCGTTGTATCGCAAGGGCGGTTCGGTGGTCGGCGTCAACACATTGCTCTACGGCGTCGAAGCCTGCGCAGCGATGTTGAACCAGTTCGGCCAACTGTTCGACGAAGGCTCGCTGCCGTTGCCGCAAGGCCTGGTCGAATCACCACTGGCCGACGGCCTGGCGCGCTACACCGAAGTCAACGAGGGCGGCGGCGACAAAATCATCCTGATTCCCTGATCCCCCCAAATTCCCCTGACAACGCAAAACCTGTAGGAGCCGAGCTTGCTCGCGAAAGCGGTGGATCAGCCAACCTCTCAGTCGACTGACCCACCGCCTTCGCGAGCAAGCTCAGCTCCTACAAGGGACTGTGTCGTCTGGGGTTACGCGGGCACTTCCAGATTATCCAGCGCCCGATTCACCGCCAGTTCCCCGAGCATCACCACCTGCTGAATCCCCAGCAACGTGTGGCGATACGGCGTGTCGAGCGCCGCGGCAAAATCACTGAGCATCACACTCGCTGAAGCCATCGACTCACACGCGTGGGCCAGCAGATCTTCGGTTTTGATATTGGGCGCGATGACGAACATCAGGCTCGGCAGACGCGGATCATCATGAGTCGCACCGGGGCAAAGGTAGTGATCGAGCGCGCGTTCGGCGGCGTCGTGGAGTTTGCGTGAATGGGGGGATTCGTAGGGGGAAGTGGTGTCGGTGGGTGTTGGTTTCAACATGATGTAGCTCCTCGATTGTTGGAGCCTCGATTGATCCGGGCTGCGAAACCCGATCGCTGATTCGTCAACGACCCCCAAACGATAAGGCCCGTCCCCAAGGCGCACAAGCCGGCGGATTCTGGCGTAGCTGTAGGCAATGGCGCAAGGTTGTGTAGCCTCGGAGAGTTTCTGCAGGTGTCTGTTAAACAACTGTGTTTAACATCAAAAGATCGCAGCCTTCGGCAGCTCCTACAGGGGGGCCGCGAATTCTGTGTAGGAGCTGCCGAAGGCTGCGATCTTTTGATCTGTGTCCCTTAAAACTGGTAGCCCACGCCCGCGTAATACCCCCAGCCATTCGAACGCGCACGGAAGTTGCCGTCGCCAAAATTCAGCTCGCTGCCGTCTTCCCAATTGCCGCCATTGTGGAAATACCGGCCCACCAGCGTGAAGCGCAAATGCGTGAACGAGTACAGCAACACGTTGGTCGCCACCGTCGCATTGGCTGTTCGCGCCGGGTTGTCTTTGTGGATGTCGGAGCCGAAGTCGAAGTTGGTGAAGCCGATGTAGGTCAGCGAGGCGCCGTTGCTGAATTTGTCGATGGGCACGATGTATTTGAGTTGGGCGCGGTAGCCGTCCCAGGAATATTCGTTGCTCGCGCCATAGTTTTCCCACTGGTAACGGCCGTAGAGGTTGGCCGACAGGTTGACCCGCGAGTGCGTGTCGATGTCGGTGCCGAAACCGCTGTAGAGGGTGTTGGCGCGGTTTTCCTTGCGGCTGCCGTGGTCGTAGATCCAGTCGAACGCGACGTACCATTCCTTGAACGGGCCGATGGCCAGGCTGCGGCCGGCGAGGTAGTCGATGGAGATGCGCGGTTCGTGTTCCATGAACAGCGGCGAGCCGTGATCCCACACGCCTTTGTCGTGGCTGTTGCCGATGTTGAAGATCTTCGGGACGTCGACGTAGCCGTACAGCTCGAACGGGCCTTTGCGGCCGAAGTACTCGTATTCCAGATAAATGTCGTCAGCGGGTTGCGGGCCGAAGCTGATGTCTTTGCTGCCGATCAGCATCAAGTCCTGGTTGTACCAGTCCGACAGGTACGCGCCTTTTTTTGGTGGACTGGCTTCGGGACTGAGGGCTTCGCCTTGGGCGGATTCTTCTGGCAGAACGGGCGGAGCGGGTTGCGCGAAAGCGCTGTGGCTGAGAAGTCCGGTAACGCCGGTCAGTAGCAAGGAAACAGTCAGCGTGCGCGCAATCGGAGCGCGAGGGGGGAGTGCGGCGTGCATTCAAAGTCCTTTTTTGCAGATCAAGGCCCGGCGTTCTGCGGGTCTGTAGGGTTTTGTTACGAAAATGCCGTGATTGACGCTGCGCAAACGTTTGCACAAGGCGTACCAATTCTTTCAACAGGCTGAAATATTGGGGGTTTTGCGGGTTTTTTTGTCGGAGTGGTCAGTCGAGTAGGTCGTCACAAAATTCATGCTTGGAATGAGCCCTGTGGTGAGGGGATTTATCCCCGACGGGGCGCGCAGCGGCCCCCAAAAAGCCAAGGCCTGCTGCGCAGTCCATCGGGGATAAATCCCCTCACCACAGAGGCCATCCCACAGGTTTCAAATCAGCCTCAAGAGCCGTGATTACGGGTCAAAAGGCTTATTCCAGACCGCTCTAGCACCAAAGTATTAATGCCATTTAACCAAGGCCCCATTGCAGGGCATCAACTAGCGTGTGTCAGGAATAGAACGGTTTTGTAATGACCGTCGCAGTCTTGATTCGCGTGTCGAATAAGCCGCTGCTTGTCCACGCCGTCAAGGAAGAATCTGGCCATACAAGGAGTAGCCCGTGGAAGCAAGGTTTGGTGTCGCCCTCGTCTCGCGTTTTTCCCCTCTTTCCCTTGCTGTGCATTTGAGCGTCGCCGGACTGTTGTTCGGCGGCGTCAGCGCACCCGCGCTGGCCACGTGCTCCACGGCCGGTTCAATCGTGACGTGTACGGGTGTGCCGCCATTGCCACTGGTTCCCAACGACTTCGCCAGTGCCACTAATAATCTGACGGTCAACGTCAACAGCGGCGCGCAGATGAATGCGACCCTTGGCGGGCATGTGATGGATTTGACCGGGGTCAACATCACCCTGAACAACGCCGGCACGATCGACCCGGCAGTCCTCGGTCTGGTCTCGGTTTTGAGTGGCGGGGCATTCATCGGCAGTGGCGCTACCAGCACGGTCAGCGTGCTCAACAACGCTGGCGCGATCATGCGGGGCACCGGGATGTTACTGGGGCTCAACCTGACCAGCATCGACGGCCTGGCCCTTTCGGTTAACAACGCGGCAACCGGCACCACCAGCATCACCAACAACGGCACCATCACCTCGACCGGACTCTCGATCGGCGGCATCACGTTGGCGGATACCCCGGTGATCGGCGTCTATGGTGGTTCGCAAGTCAACATGACCAACAGCAACACCGGCGTCATCAACGGCCGAATCGCATTCGAAACGTCGGCGGCGGGCAACACCTTCTCTAACTCCGGTGCGATTACCGGTGGTGTGTCGATGGGCGCGGCGAGCACCAACACTTTTACGGCAGTGACCGGCTCTTCGGTGCAGGTTGGTGATGGTGTACAGATCAGCGTCGGCCTCGGCGGTCTGGTTAATATCAACCTGACGTTTGCGCCAACCGGCACGGTCGATGGCGGTGCGGGCGGCACCAACAGTCTGATCTTGCAAAATACTGGCGGCGTCGGCGGCGGTATCACCGAGACTGGCACGGCGTCGAGTGCGACCTACGTCAACTTCAACAACCTGACGATCAACAGCGGCACCTGGACGTTGCAGGGGCCATTGGTCAGTGGTGCGACCACGCTCAATGGCGGTATCGCGAACTTCAACAACAACGCCACGTTCGGAAGCGGCGTGCTCACGTCCAACGGCGGGATTTTGCAAGCCAGCAATGCCGGGTTGAATATCAGCAATCTGATTTCCCTCGGTGCTGGCGGCGTCACGGTACAAGGCGGCAATGCCACCACCCTGAGCGGGGTGATTTCCGGCAGCGGTGGTTTCACCAAGGCCGGTACCGGCCAACTTAACCTCGGCGCCGCCAACACCTATCTGGGCAACACCACGCTCAATGGCGGCACGGTGCAAGTCAGCAATAATCTGGCATTCAGTGCCGGCACCCTCAACGTCACCGGCGCGACAACCCTGAGCGCACCGGGCACGATCAGCCTGGCCAACGCCATCAGCCTCGGCGGCACACTGACCGCTGGCGGTACCGGCGCACTGACCCTCGGCGGTTTGATCAGCGGCAGCAGCGGCTTGACCAAAACCGGCACCGGCAGCCTGACCCTCAGCGGCGCCAACGCTGGTTTCACCGGCACCACCACCCTCAGCGCCGGCAGCCTGCTGGTGACCAACAACAACTCGCTGGGCAGCGGTGTATTGAACACCGCCGCCGGCACCAGCCTCGACAGCACCGCCAACGTCACGCTGGCCAATAACATCGGCATGACCGGCGCGCTCAACGTGCTCGGCAGCAATGCGCTGACCCTCGGTGGCGTGTTGAGCGGAACCGGCGGCATCACCAAATCCGGGACTGCCAGCCTGACCCTGACTGGCAACAACACCAACAGCGGCAACACGCTGCTCAATGCCGGCAGCCTGCTGGTGGGCAGCAATACCGCGCTGGGCACGGGTGCGCTGAATACAGCCGCCGGGACCACGCTGGATGCGACGGCGGCGGTGACCCTGGCCAACGCCGTCGCGGTGACCGGGGCGCTGACCGTTGGCGGCACGCAGGCACTGGGCCTGAGCGGTATCGTCAGCGGCGCCGGCAACTTGATCAAAAACGGCACCGCCAACCTCAGCCTCAGCGGCAACAACACCTTCTCCGGCGGCACCGCGCTCAACGCCGGCACATTGATTGTCGGCTCCAACACCGCGCTGGGCACCGGCGCATTGACCACCGCAGCGGGCACCACTCTCGATGCCAGCACGGCGGTCGCACTGACCAACGCAGTTTCGCTGGGCGGCAATTTGAACGTCGGCGGCAGCGCCAATCTGACCCTCGGCGGCATCGTCAGCGGCAGTGGCGGGCTGACCAAAAACGGCGCGGCCAACCTCATTCTCAACGGTGCCAACACCTTCCTCGGTGCCATTGCGCTGAACGCCGGCACGATTACCGCAGGCGCCAACGCGGCGCTGGGCAGCGGCAATATCACCGTGGGCGGTGTGGCTACGCTCGACAGCAATGCAGCGGTGACCTTGAACAACGCCGTCATTCTCAACAACAGCCTGGGGATCGGTGGCAGCAACGCGTTGACCCTCGGCGGCGTGATCAGCGGCGCCAGCCAACTGGTGAAAACGGCGCCTCGAATCTCACGCTTAACGGCAGCAACACCTACAGCGGCGGCACCACGCTGAATGCCGGCAGCCTGACCGTCGGCAACGGTGCAGCACTGGGCACGGGCGCCTTGTCGGTAGAAGGTGCGGGCACCCTCAACAGCAGCGCTGCCGCCACCCTGAACAACAACGTGATTCTCAATGCCAACCTCACCGCCGGCGGCGCTAACGCGCTGACCCTCGGCGGGGTGATCAGTGGCAGCAACGGTCTGATCAAAACCGGCGCTTCGAGCCTGACCCTCAACGGCAATAACACTTACACCGGCACCACGGCACTGAACGCCGGCTCGCTGATCGTCGGCTCCAGCACCGCCCTCGGCACCGGCACACTGAACGCCTCGAACGGCACCACCCTCGATGCCAGCGCCGCCGCGACGCTTGCCAACAACGTCAACCTCTCCGGCACTTTGACTGTAGGCGGCACTAATGCGCTGACTCTTGGCGGTGTCGTCGCCGGTATCGGTGGATTGACCAAGAACGGCGCTGCCGACCTGATCCTCAACGGCGCCAACACTTATTTTGGCAACACCGTGTTGAACACCGGCAAACTGACCGTCGGCAGTAACACCGCGCTGGGCTCCGGCACATTAAACGCGGCGGCCAACACTTCGCTGGACGCCAACACGGCCGTCAGCCTCAACAACGCCGTGGCGCTCGCCGGTGCCTTGAACATCGGCGGCACGGCGAATATGACCCTCACCGGTCTGGTCAGCGGCGCCGGCAGTCTGGTGAAAGACGGTGCGGCCAATCTGATTCTCAACGCCGCCAACAACTACCTCGGCGGCACCACGCTGAACGCCGGCACCTTGACCGTCGGCAACAGTTCGGCATTGGGTTCTGGCCCATTGACTGTCGCAGGAGCGGCGACACTCGACAGCAACTCCCCGCTGGTCAGCCTCAACAACGCGGTTGCTTTGAATGCTGCGCTGACGGTTGGCGGCACGCAGAACCTGACCCTCGGCGGCGTCACCAGTGGCACAGGTTCACTAATCAAAAACGGCGCCGCTAACCTGACCCTCAACGGCAACAACACTTTCAGCGGCGGCACCACTCTGAATGGCGGCACGCTGACCCTGGGCAATGCCAACGGTCTGGGCAGCGGCGCCCTGATCGTCGGCGGCGCGGCGACGCTGGATAACAGCGCCTCGTTCGGCATCGGTAACGCGATCACGTTGAACGCCGGGCTGACGGTTGCCGGCAACAACGATTTGAGCCTGAACGGCATCATCGACGGCGCCGGCAACCTGACCAAAAACGGTCTGTCGGATCTGGCTTTGGCGGGCAACAACACCTTTACCGGCGCGCTGAACATCGTGTCCGGCAGCGTCACCACGCTCAGCAACAGCGCGCTAGGCAACACCGCCGGCGTCAACATCAGCGCCGGCGCCGCGCTGAATCTGGGCAGCAACGCGAGCCTCGGTGCGCTGACCGGTAGCGGCAGTGTGCAACTGACCGGCAGCAATCTGCTGACCGTCGGCACCGGCGACGTCACCAGTACGTTCGATGGTGATCTCAGCGGCAGCGGCGGTCTGGTCAAAGTCGGCACCGGCACCTTAAACCTCACCGGGATCAATGGCATCACCGGCAACACCGCGATCAACGGCGGCATCGTCGAACTCAGCGGTTCGCTGGCCAGTGCACAGGTCAACGTCAACACCGGCGGTACGCTGACCGGCACCGGTTCGGCGATTGGTAGCGTCAACGTCAATAGCGGCGGCCATCTGGCGTTGTCCTCGGGCAACCAACTGTCCGCCGGTGCGCTGACTCTCGGCGCCGGCAGCAATGTCGATGTGGCACTGGGCACACCGTCGACCACCTCGCTGATGAATGTCGGCGGCAATCTCTCCCTCGACGGCAATCTCAACGTCACTGACGCGGGTGGTTTCGGCGTCGGCGTGTATCGCCTGTTCAACTACACCGGCGCCCTGACCAATTTGGGTCTGGATGTCGCCAGCGTGCCGGTCGGCTACGGCCTCGGCGATCTGCTGGTGCAAACCGGCGTGCCCAATCAGATCAACATTCAAGTGTCGGCGCCGAATTCCAATATCCGCTACTGGGACGGCAGCCAGACCATTGCCAACGGTGTGGTCGACGGTGGCAGCGGCACGTGGAATGCGGTCGGCACCAACTGGACCGACGCCAATGGCCTGGTCAACCAGCCGTGGGCCGGCGACTTCGCGGTGTTCCAGGGCACGGCCGGCACCGTGACGGTCAACGGCACGCAAGCGTTCACCGGCATGCAATTCCTCACCGATGGCTACAACGTGGTCAACGGTGCGGCGGGGCAACTGACCGCAGTCAACGGCACCGGCGGCACCACTTCGTTGCGCGTTGATCCGGGCGTGACCGCGACCATCAATGCCAACATCAATGGCAGTGGCATCCTCAACAAACTCGACGCCGGCACGCTGGTGCTCGGTGGTGCCAACGCCTATACCGGCGGCACTCAACTCGATGGCGGCAAAATCATTGTCGGCAGCAACACCGCGCTGGGCACCGGTACATTGACGGCGAATGCCGGCACGCAACTGGACAGCAACGCAGCCGTGACGCTGGCCAACGCTGCGACACTGAATGGCAACCTCACCGTGGTTGGCAGCAATGCGTTGACCCTCAATGGCGTGATTGGCGGCACTGGCGGCCTGATCAAAACCGGCGCGGCGAACCTGACCCTTGGCGGCAACAACGCCTTCCTCGGGCCGGTCGCGCTGAACGCTGGCGGGCTGATTCTGGCGAGCAACTCGGCGCTGGGTTCCGGCACGTTGAATGCTGCTGGCGGTACCACGCTGGATGCGAGCACCGCGGTTTCGCTGAGCAACGCGGTCAACCTGGCCGGCAATCTCGGCATCGTCGGCACGGCGGATCTGACGCTGGCCGGCACGGTCAACGGTGCCGGCAGCCTGAGTAAAAATGGCGCGTCGAACCTGACCCTCAGCGGCAACAACAACTTCCTCGGCGGCACCACCCTCAACGCCGGCACCCTGACCGCCGGCAGCAACTCGGCGCTGGGTCTGGGCAACCTCACCGTCGCCGGTGCCTCGGCGCTGGACAGCAACAGCGCGCTGAGCCTGGGCAATAACGTCGTGCTCAACGCCAACTTGAGCAACACCGGCAGCAACAACCTGACGCTGGCGGGTGTAGTCAGCGGCGCGGGCGGACTGATCAAGGACGGCGCGTCGAACCTGACTCTCAACGGCATCAACACCTTCACCGGCGGCACCACGCTGAACGCCGGTACGCTGACCCTTGGTACCGGCGGATCTCTGGGCAGTGGCGTGCTGACCGTGGCCGGTGCTTCGACCCTCGACAACTCGGCGCCACTGGTGCTGGCCAACAACCTCAACGTCAACGCGAATCTGGCGCTGGCCGGTAACAACAACCTGACCCTCGGCGGTGTGATCGCCGGCGCCGGCACGCTGACCAAAAACGGTCTGGCCGACGTGACTTTGAGCGGCAACAACACCTTCAGCGGCGCCTTCGATGTGGCATCCGGCAGCCTGACCACGCTGAGTGGTGCGGCGCTGGGCAACAACGCCACGGTCAATCTCGCGGGTGGCGCGGCGCTGAATCTTGGCGCCTCGGGCAGCCTCGCCAGCCTCACCGGCAGTGGCACTGCGTTGATCGGTACCGGCAACACGCTGAGCCTCGGCGGCAACAACGTCAGCAGCACCTTCGCCGGCATCCTCAGCGGTGACGGCGGGCTGAGCAAACTCGGCACGGGCACGTTGACCCTCAGCGGCATCAGCGATCTGACCGGCGACACCAACGTCAACGCCGGTACCTTGCAGGTCGACGGTTCGCTGGCCAGCGGCAATGTGCTGGTCAACAACGGCGGCACCCTCGGCGGCAGCGGCACCTTGACCGGAGCCGTGACGGTGGCCGATGGCGGTCATCTGGCAGGCGCAACCGGCAGCACTCTGAACGTCGGTTCGCTGGTGCTCAACGGCAACTCCAACTTCGACGTTGGCCTCGGCACACCGGTCTCCGGCGGTGGCAATGCGCTGGTCAATGTCGGCGGCAACCTGACCCTCGACGGCACCCTCAACGTCAGCGACATCGGTGGTTTCGGCAGCGGCGTGTATCGCCTGATCAACTACACCGGCGGCCTGACCGACAACGGCATGCTGATCGGCACCGTGCCGGGCAGCGTCACCCCCGGCGATTTGACCCTGCAAACCGCGCTGGCCAACCAGATCAATCTGCTGGTGACCGCGCCGGGCGTCACCGTGCAGTTCTGGGACGGTAATCAATTGATTGCCAACGGTTCGGTCGAAGGAGGCAACGGTACCTGGGGCACAGGCACCACCAACTGGACGGACGTCAACGGCACGACCAATCAGGCCTGGACCAACAACTTCGCAGTGTTCCAGGGCGCGGCGGGCACGGTCACGGTCAACGGCGCGCAAACCGTCACCGGGCTGCAATTTGTCACCGACGGCTACAGCCTGCAGAACGGCACGGCCGGTTCGCTGAACCTGGTCAACGGCTCTTTGGGCAACGCCACCGTGCGTGTTGACCCGAACGCCACCGCGACCATCGGCGTAGCGCTCAACGGCGCCGGCACGCTGGGTAAATACGACACCGGTACGCTGGTGCTCAACGCGGCCAACGGTTACACCGGCGGCACGGCGCTTAACGGCGGCAAGATCGTCGTGGGCAACGACGCAGCGCTCGGCACGGGCGTATTGACCGCCGCCGACGGCACCGCGCTGGACAGCAACGCGGACATCAGCCTCGCCAACGATGTGCTGCTCAACGGTGGCTTGAACATCGCTGGCTCTAACGCCTTGACCCTCGACGGCGACGTCAGCGGCAGCGGCAGTCTGATCAAGTCTGGCACTTCGAGCCTGACCCTCAACGGCAACAACACTTACAGCGGTGGCACGCAACTCGCCGACGGTTCGCTGGTGCTGGGCAATAACAGCGCCATCAGCAGCGGTGCCTTGAGTGTGACCGGCAACGGTACTCTCGACAGCACCTCGGCGCTGCAACTGGCCAATGCGATCAACCTCGGTGCGCAACTGACCCTGGCCGGCTACCAGGACACCACGCTGCTCGGCGCGATCACCGGCACCGGCAGTCTGCTGAAAAACGGCACGGCTGATCTGACGCTCAGCGGCGCCAACACTTACAGCGGTGGCACCACGTTGAATGGCGGCAACACCTTCGGCGACACCAGCAGCCTGCAAGGCGCGATCGTCAACAACGCGACGCTGACCTTCGAGCAAAACGCCGATGGCAGCTACACCGGCAACCTCACCGGCACTGGCGAGCTGAACAAAACCGGCACCGGCCAATTGCTTCTGACCGGCAACAACGGCTTCACCGGCAACACCTCGGTGCAGGCGGGCAACCTGAGCGTCAACGGCGTGCTCAACAGCGCCAACGTCGCGGTGGCCAGCGGTGCCAGTGTTGGCGGCAGCGGCACGCTCGCTGGCAACGTGCAACTGGCCGACGGCGCGACATTGCTTGGTGGCGGCGCAGCGGCGCCATTGTCGGTCGGCGCGCTGAGCTTGTCCTCGGGCACTAACCTGGACTTCAGCCTGGGTTCGGCGGCGAGTTCCACCACCGTGGTCAATGTCGCCGGCAACCTGACCCTCGACGGTACGCTGAACATCAGCAACGCCGGCGGCTTCGGCACTGGCGTCTATCAACTGTTCAGCTACGGCGGCAGCCTGACCGACAACGGTCTGGTCTATGGCAGCCTGCCGGTGCCGGTCGATAACCTGACGCTGCAAACCGCGATTGCCAACCAGATCAACCTGCTGGTGCAAAATGCCCCGGGTGAAGTGCAGTTCTGGAACGGCGGCAAAACCAATCCGGACGGCACCATCGGTGGCGGTAGCGGCGTGTGGGGCCCGGACACCAACTGGACTGACCCGACCGGTACTCAGGCGCAAGGTTCGACCGGTCAATTCGCGGTGTTTGGCGGCACGGGTGGCACGGTCACCGTGGTCGGCAATCAGCAATTCACCGGCATTCAGTTCCTTGCCAACGGCTACAACCTGACACCGGGTGCGGGCGGCACGCTGACCCCGGTCAACGGTGCCGACGGCAGCCTCGCACCGGTGCGGGTCAATGCCGGGGCCAGTACGGAAATCGCCGTGCCGCTGGTGGGCACCGGGGGTATCGAGAAACTGGATTCCGGCACGTTGATTCTCAGTGGCGCGAATACTTACAGCGGTGGCACCACCATCAGCGGCGGTACGCTGATCGGTAATACCACCAGCCTGCAAGGCAACATCCTCGACAACGCTGCCCTGGTGTTCCAGCAAAACGTTAATGGCGCTTTCAACGGTACGCTCAGCGGCACCGGATCGATTGCCAAGCGTGGTGACGGCACGCTGTTGTTAACCGGTAATCAACCGTTCAGCGGCACGGTGGCGGTGGATCAAGGTGTGCTGCAAGTGGGCAGCCGCGATGCGACGGCTTCGCTCGGTGGCCAGGTGACCGTGGCCAACGGTGCAGGTCTGAGCGGCAACGGCAGCGTCGGTTCAGTCGTCAACCACGGTGTGGTGGCGTCGGGCGGCGAGGCGGGCAATCTGAGCGTCGCTGGCAACCTGACCAACGCCGCTGATGGTGTGCTGGCCCTGACGGTCAACTCGCCAACCGCCACGCCGTTGGCTGTCGGCGGCACGGCGGCACTGGACGGTGGTCTGCAAGTGACAGCATTGGCGCCGTTCACGGGCGCCACCACTTACACGCTGATCACGGCGGGCGGTGGTGTCACTGGCACCTTCAGCGCAGCGGATCTGCCGCAATACGCCTTCCTCAGCACCGCGCTGGTGTATGACGCCAATGCGGTGAACCTGGCGGTCAGCCGCAACGGCAACTCGTTTGCCGATGTTGCCGCCACCGACAACCAGAGTCATACCGCCACCGCGCTGGACAACAATGGCCCGGCCGGCGCCGAGTTGCAGAACCAGATCATCAACCTCAGCGTGGCCGGTGCGCGCAATGCCTTCGACAGTCTGTCCGGGGAGATTCATGCCAGCACCGCCAGCGCGATGCTTGAGGATTCACGTTACGTTCGCGAGGCGGTCAACGACCGCATGCGCCAACCGTCGTGCAGCGCTGCGGATGATCCACGCCGCGCGCTGGCGCCAAGTGACAACCAACTGAGCAGCAACGGTTGCCACGGCGAAATGGTCGGCTGGGCGCGCGCACTCGGCGCCTGGGGTGAATCGGATGGCGACAGCAACAGCGCCAGCCTCGATCGCAACCTCAGCGGCTTCATGCTCGGCACCGACAAGCAACTCGACGATTCGTGGCGCGTGGGCATGGCGGCCGGTTACACCCGCAGCGACCTCGATGCGCATGATCGTCGCTCGGATGCCACCGTCGAAAGCTACCACCTGGCGGCGTACCTCAACTCGCAGTTCGATGCACTGGCGGTGCGCCTCGGCGCGGCGTACAGCTGGCACGACATCGAGACCAAACGCGACGTCAGCGTCGGCAGCTACAACGATCGTCTGGAAGCCAACTACGACGCACGCACTGCGCAGGTGTTCGGTGAAGTCGGTTACACCGTCGAAGCGGCCGGCATCGCGCTGGAGCCGTTCGCCGGTCTGGCTTACGTCAACTACGACAGCGACAAGGCCAAGGAAAAAGGCGGGGTAGGGCGTCTGAAGGCGGAAGCCGATCAGGACATCACCTTCTCCACCCTCGGCCTGCGCGCCGGCAAAGTCATCACCCTGGCCAACGGCGGGCAATTCACCCCGCGCGCGGCCATCGGCTGGCGCCATGCCTTCGGCGACACCAAACCGGACGCCGACCTGACCTTCATCGACGGCGGCGCCTCGTTCAGCACCCAAGGCGTGCCGATCGCCAAGGACAGCGCGATCGTCGAAGCGGGCGTCGACTTCCAGATCAGCCCGACCGGCAAACTGGGCATTGGTTATTCGGGGCAACTGTCGAATGACAACAATGACCATGCGATGACGGTGAGCTTTAGTCTGGGTTTCTGATTAGGGTTGAAGCACCTGTTTAACCGCCCGCAAGGGCGGTTTTTTTTGGTTCGCCACAAGGGTCAGGTCGTACCCCTGTGGCGAGGGGATTTATCCCCGTTGGGTTGCGAAGCAGCCCCAAAACCATTCAACTCGGTGTGTCAGAAAAATTTGGTGTCTGGATTTTGGCCTGCTGCGCAGGCCAGCGGGGATAAATCCCCTCGCCACAGGGGCCTTCACAGACGCCGCAAAATCTGCGGCCCCGCGCTCTGCTAGAATCCGCCCCATTCACTGCCAGAGATTCCCACATGAGCGAGCCGATTCGTCTGACCCAATACAGCCACGGTGCCGGTTGCGGCTGCAAGATTTCCCCGCAGGTGCTGGAGGTGATTCTCGCCGGCAGCGGTGCGCAGAACCTTGATCCGAAACTGTGGGTCGGCAATGCCTCGCGCGATGACGCGGCGGTGTACGAGATCGATGCCGAGCGCGGTGTGGTCTCGACCACCGACTTTTTCATGCCGATCGTCGACGACCCGTTCGACTTCGGCCGCATTGCCGCGACCAACGCGATCAGCGACATCTACGCGATGGGCGGCGATCCGTTGATGGCGATTGCGATCCTCGGCTGGCCGGTCAATGTGCTGGCGCCGGAAGTGGCGCGCGAAGTGATTCGTGGCGGCCGCTCGGTGTGCGACGCAGCGGGGATTCCGTTGGCGGGCGGGCATTCGATCGATGCGCCAGAGCCGATCTTCGGCCTCGCCGTCACCGGTCTGGTGGAAAAACGCCACATGAAGCGCAACGACACCGCCACTGCCGGTTGCCTGTTGTACCTGACCAAACCGCTGGGCATCGGCATCCTCACCACCGCCGAGAAGAAGGGCAAATTGCGCGCTGCTGATGTCGGCGTGGCCCGTGACTGGATGTGCACCTTGAACAAACCCGGCAGCCGCTTCGGCAAACTCGCCGGCGTTACGGCGATGACCGACGTCACCGGTTTCGGCCTGCTCGGCCATCTGGTGGAAATGGCCGACGGCAGCCAACTGACCGCGCGCATCGCCTACGATAAAGTGCCGCGTCTGGACAGCGTCGAGTACTACCTCGATCAGGGCTGCGTACCCGGTGGCACATTGCGCAATTTCGACAGCTATTCGAGCAAAGTCGGCCGCGTGCAGGAGCTGCACAAACGCGTGCTGTGCGACCCGCAAACCAGCGGCGGTCTGTTGATTGCCGTGACGCCTGAGGGCAATGACGAGTTCCTCGCCGTCGCCGCCGAACTGGGTCTGAACCTGGCGCCGATCGGCGAACTGGTTGAGCGACAGACGAACGCAGTCGAGGTGATTTGATGCTCCGCGACTGCACCGACTACCACGATATTTTCCTCAACGACCGGCCGCTGATGGATGCCCGCGCGCCGGTCGAGTTTCACAAAGGCGCGTTTCCCGGCGTGATCAACTTGCCGCTGATGAACGACCTCGAACGGCAGAAGATCGGCACCTGCTACAAGCAACACGGCCAGCAGGCGGCCATCGAGTTGGGCCATCAATTGGTGTCTGGTGCGGTGAAAGCCGAGCGCATCCAGGCCTGGGCCGATTTCGCCCGGGCCCATCCTGAAGGGTATATCTATTGTTTTCGCGGTGGCCTGCGTTCGCAGATCACTCAGCAGTGGCTGCGTGATGAGGCGGGTATCGACTATCCGCGCGTCGGCGGTGGTTACAAGGCAATGCGCAACTTCCTCATCGACACCACTGAGCAAGCTATCGCGCAGTGCGATTTCGTCTTGCTGGGCGGCATGACCGGCACCGGTAAAACTGAAGTGTTGCTGCAGTTGCGCAATGGTCTCGATCTGGAGGGCCACGCCAATCATCGCGGTTCGAGTTTCGGCAAACGCGCCACCGGGCAGCCATCTAACATCGATTTTGAAAACCGTCTGGCCATCGACATCCTCAAAAAGCGTGCTGCCGGGATCGAGCAGTTCGTGCTCGAGGATGAGAGCCGGGTGGTCGGCAGTTGTGCTTTGCCGCTGCCGCTGTATCAGGGCATGCAGCAGTACCCGATGGTCTGGCTGGAAGACAGTTTCGAAGATCGCGTCGAGCGGATCCTGCGCGATTACGTGGTGGATCTGTCGGCGGAATTTGTGGCGGTGCACGGGGAGGAGGGGTTTACCTTGTTCTCGGAGCGGCTGCTGGAAAGCCTGAACAATGTGCAGAAGCGTCTCGGTGGCGAGCGGCATCGGCGCTTGCTGGTGTTGATGGAGGAGGCGCTGATCGAGCAGGGGCGGAGCGGGTCGGTGGATCTGCATCGCGGCTGGATCGAAGGGATGCTGCGCGAGTATTACGACCCGATGTATGTGTTTCAGCGCGAGAAGAAGGGCGGGCGGATTGAGTTTGCCGGGGAGAGCGGGGCGGTGATTGAGTATTTGCG
>NZ_CACSJY010000080.1:0-18970 GCF_902706155.1 Pseudomonas sp. 18058 | reverse complement strand
GTCAGTTAACCCATGCGCAAGCTGACACACCGCTTTCGCGAGCAAGCCCGCTCCCACAGGGGGATTTCGGTTTGGTTTTGGATCGTGCAATTTGCCGGGGATTTACGGGTGGTCGTGCAGATTGAAACAGGCGTGGTGCCAGCACGATTTCGCCAAGTTTCTGATTAAACGAGGGTTTCCCTAGAGCAGCCGTTGGCCTGATCTCTGCACCCTTCACCGCTACAGTCATCGAACCGAGGGAAGGGGGACGCATGACCCCGATCACCCGCAGGAAAATCGTCGTCGCCCACTCGGTGCGTGCCGGCGCGCCGCAGCATGAAGTGCAAACCAACAAAGCACTGGCCCGTTGGCTGGCGCAAATTCTCGGGTTCAAATTCGGTGGCAGTTACGACCCGGAAAAACATCGCGGTCGTGACCTTTATCTATTGCCGACGCAAACCATCGTCGGCGCCACCCACGCTCACGAACTCGGCATCAAAGGCCCGGAAGATTTGTGGGGCGGATTTGTCGAGCACGACTTCATTTGCACCAAAGCCATCAGCCACGGTTTGCGCAGCCACTTGGCCCATGCGCCTGAGGGCTGGTCGCCGCTGTTTTCCGAACGGGTGCGCAACGTGGTGCTCGACGGCCTCAGCGTGTTTTCCCTGGAAGATGCGCGACCCGCGGCCGAGCATTTGTTGTACAGCGGGCCGATCCGTTTGAAGCCGGTTCATGCCTGCGCCGGTCGTGGCCAGGAAGTGATCAAGAGCCTCGACGCCTTCGATGAAATCCTCGCCCGGCCCGATATCGAAAAACAGTTCAGCGAAGGCGTGGTACTGGAACAGGACTTGAGCGACGTCGTCACCCACAGCGTCGGCCAGACGTTCATCGGCGACAAAGTGCTGAGCTACTGCGGTGATCAATACTTGACCAAAGATGCCCATGGCGAAGACGTGTATGGCGGTTCGAACCTGCTGGTGGTGCAGGGCGGCTATGCTGATCTGCTGGCGCTGGATCTGGCGGACGATGTCCGGCTGGCCATCGAACAGGCGCAGATTTTCGACAGCGCTGCCGATGAAGCTTATCCGCGCTTCTACGCCTCGCGGCGCAATTACGACATCGCCCAAGGGTTGGACAGCAACGGCAAAACCCGCAGCGGCGTGCTCGAACAATCCTGGCGCATGGGCGGTGCCAGCAGTGCTGAAGTTGCCGCGCTGCAAAGCTTCGTCAACGACCCGGGGATGCGCGCGATTCGTGTGTCGTCGGTGGAAACTTACATCGATCAGCCGCTGCCGGCGGACGCCATCGAGGTGTATCGCGGCCCGGCCGAAAACAGTGAATTTCTCCTCAAATACGTAACGGTCAAATCTTATGACGGCTAGAAGCGAAAGCATTCAAATCGACATTGATGATGAACAGATGAGCGGGACGTTTCTCAGTCCCAAATCGAAAGTCCCGGGGGTGTTGTTTGTTCACGGATGGGGCGGCAGTCAGGAGCGAGATCTTGAACGGGCCAAAGGTATTGCAGGGCTAGGGTGCGTGTGCCTGACCTTCGACTTGCGTGGGCATACCGGTGGCACCGGAATTCCGCTGACCCGCGTCACCCGTGAAGACAATCTGCGTGATCTGCTTGCTGCTTACGATCGCTTGCTCGCGCATCCTGCGCTCGATACCTCGGCGATTGCCGTGGTCGGCACCAGTTACGGTGGTTATCTGGCTGCAATCCTGACGTCGCTGCGCCCGGTGCGCTGGCTGGCGCTGCGGGTGCCGGCGCTATATCGCGACGAGCAATGGCACACGCCGAAGCGGGAGCTGGATAAAGCGGATTTACGTGATTATCGAAGCACGCTGGTGCGCGCCGACAGCAACCGTGCGTTGCATGCGTGCTCGCAGTTCACCGGGGATGTGTTGCTGGTGGAATCGGAAACCGATGACTACGTGCCGCACGCGGCGATCATGAGTTACCGCGCGGCGTGTCAGCAGACGCATTCGCTGACACACCGGATTATTGATGGCGCCGATCACGCGCTGAGCGAGCCGGTTTCGCAGCAGGCTTACACCTCGATATTGGTGGACTGGATTACCGAGATGGTCGTCGGCGAACGGTTGAGCATTATTCAGTCTTGAAGATCAAAAGATCGCAGCCTGCGGCAGCTCCTACAGGGAGAATGCATTCCAACTGTAGGAGCTGCCGAAGGCTGCGATCTCTTGATCTTAATGCCTAGGTTTTTTCTCTATCCGCAACGCCTTGGCTTTGGCCTCTACCACCAAATACATCACCACCGTAATCAACAACGGCAACAGAAAATAAATCGCCCGATACGCCAGCAACCCCGCCACCAGACTCCCTCGCGAAGCTTCATGCTGCAGCAGCGCAACAAACACCGCCTCCAGCACGCCAAGCCCCGCCGGAATATGCGTGATCACCCCGGCAATCGCGCTGATCAACAGCACACCCAGCACCAACGGATAATCCAATTTGCTCGGCAATAACGTGAAAATCACCGCCGCCATCAGCGACCAGTTCAACGCGCCCAACAGCAGTTGCAACACTGCCATGCGCAGCGACGGCAGGTTGATTTCCACACCACGAATCGACCACTCGCGGCGCTTGGAAAACTGACACGCCGCGAGGTAACCGGCGCTGACCAGCAACAACAAAACCCCGATGCCCTGCAACGCGCCGCTGCTGACTTTCCACCCCGGCGGCATAGTCACCAGACCGCTGCTGAACACCGCACCGGCAATGGTCATGTAGCCAAACCAGTTAGTCGCTAGGCTCAGCCCGAGAATCTTGGCGATGTTGCCTTTACTCACGCCCAACCGTGAATACAGCCGATAACGCATGGCGATGCCGCCGACCCACGCGCTCAGGTTCAGATTGAACGCGTAGCTGATAATCCCCACCGGCAGGATCTGTTTCCAGGTCAGATCCTGACGAATGTAAGTGCGGCCGATCAGGTCGAAACTGGCGTACACCAGAAAGCTCAGCAGCGTCAGGCTGGCGGCAATGATCAGCGTGCGCACCTTGAAGTCGGCAAGGGTTTCCAGCACTTCTTTCCATTCGATGCGCGTGGCGAACATCGTCAGCAGCACAATCAGTACGAGGAAAAACAGCAGCGTCAGCGGACGTTTCCAGCGGCTCCATTTCGAGTGCGTCGCTGGCGCCGCGTGACCGCTCGGGTGCGCTTCGGAATGGCTCATGAGCGGTTACCTCGAAACGGCTTGAGCCGCGGTTTGTGCGCCGGCAACCAACCGGCCATCGCCGGGAAATGCCGCAGAAAGTGGAACACCAGAAAGCCCACGGTCATGTGCCAGATGCGCCCGCGTGGCGACTTGCTGGCGTCCATGGCTTTGCAGTGGTTTTGGCTGAGGTCTTCGAGGCGCTCGAACAGATGCTGATTGAACGCGCGATCGCGGATCAGCACATTGGCTTCCAGGTTCAGCGACAGACTCAGCGGATCGAGATTGCTCGAACCGACGGTGCTCCATTCTTCATCGACCAGCGCGACTTTGCCGTGCAGCGGACGCTGGCAATACTCATGAATCTGCACGCCAGCCTTGAGCAAATAATCGTAGGTCATGCGCGCCGCGAGTTTCGCCACCAGCATGTCTGGCTGGCCTTGCAGGATCAGCCGCACATCGACACCGCGCCGCGCGGCATTGCGCATTTCGCGCAGCAAGCGGTAACCGGGGAAGAAGTAGGCGTTGGCGATCACCACACGGCGTTTGGCGCGGCGCAGCACTTGCAGATAAACGTCTTCGATATCGGTGCTGTGCTGGTCGTTGTCGCGGAACACCAGACGCACCTGACCGTCATGATCATCGAAGGCCATTTCCGCGCGACGCTGGCGCCGGCGTTGCCACCAGAACCGCGCGCGACCCGGGCGACCACTTTGCAACAGGGCGAAATGATGGATGTCGGCGACCGCCGGGCCGTGAATTTCCACCGAATAATCCTGCTTGGCTTCGGGGCCGAAATCGGCCAGATGATCGCCAGAAAAATTGATCCCGCCGATGAACGCGACCATGCCGTCGACTACGACGATTTTGCGGTGCAAGCGGCGGAACCAGTTGGTACGAATGCCGAGGCGTTTCGGCGCCGGATCGAAGATCTGCAAATGCACGCCGGCCTCACTCAGCGCGGCGAGATAGCCGGTGGTCAATTCGCCACAACCGAAGCCGTCGAGGCTGACGGTGGTGCGCACGCCGCGCTTGGCCGCATCAATCAGAATCTCCTGCAACTCGGCGCCGACCTTGTCTTCGAAAACGATGAAGGTCTCGAGAATGATTTCACTCTTCGCCGCACGCATTGCTTCAAACACACGCGGGAAGTATTCCTCGCCGTTTTCCAGCAATTGCACATGGTTGCCGCCCTGCCAGCGGTACTCGACGTCGACCTGACCGGGCTCGCGCACCGGTGGGGTAATGCTGATGGGTTCCACGGCGGATTTCTCCAGCGGCGCGCTGTTCATAGTTCGATCTCCACCGATAACGGTGCGTGGTCGGAAAGGTGAGACCAGGGCCGGTTGGCAAGGACTTTCGGCTGGCTGGCCTTGAGGTTACGGACATAAATACGGTCGAGGCGCAGGGTCGGCAGACGTGCGGGGAAACTGCGCGCCGGTTTGCCGTGGTGCTCGGCGAACACTTCACGCAGGCCACAGGGTTTGAGCAACGCATCGGCGCGCTGGCGCCAGTCATTGAAGTCACCGGCGACGATCACGGGCGCGTCGTCCGGCAGTTCGGCCAAGCGTTCGCCGAGTAGCTTCAACTGGGCGTTGCGATGACTTTCACGCAGGCCCAGATGCACGCAGATCGCATGGATCTCGGCGCCGTCGCCGGGCAGACGCAGCACGCAATGCAGCAGGCCACGGTTCTCATGGCCGCTGATCGACACGTCGAGATTGTCGTGGCGGATGATCTGGAATTTCGACAACAACGCATTGCCGTGATCGCCGTCCGGGTACACCGCGTTGCGCCCATAGGCGAACTGCGGCCAGAGGCTGTCGGCGAGGAATTCGTACTGCGGCATCGTCGGCCAATTGCTGTAGCGCTTGTGATGATGCTCGTGGGTGCCATGGACTTCCTGCAAAAACACCACGTCGGCGGCGACGCTGCGTACTGCTTCGCGCAATTCCGGGAGGATGAAACGCCGATTCAGTGCGGTGAAACCCTTGTGGGTATTGACCGTCAGCACGGTGAATGTGCGCACCGACGGCGCGACGATCGAGCCTTCATCGGTGAAGCCGACCGGTTCTGAAATACTCATGCCAGCACTCCTTCGCCAGCGGGTTCGCCGGGGGTGGTGGCGAGGTCTTTATCCAGCTCGAAACGGTGCAGCAGATCACGGGCGTCGTAGGGCGCGCGGACTTTGATGTCGTTGTCGAAATAGCAGAACACTTCGCGGGATTTGCGTGCGCGCGGCTTCAAGCGCGGGGCGATCAGATGGGCATCTTTGGGTTGCTCGCCGTGATGCCAGGCGTCGATGCGCTCGGCCCAACGCTTGAGGGCTGGCGCGGTGTAACCGCTGGCGTAGAGTTCTTCGGCGCCGTGCAGGCGCAGATAAACGAAGTCGCTGGTGAGGTCTTCGCGGTACGGCCATTTATCGGCGGTGTCGGCGATTACCAGCGCGGTGTTGTAGCGCTTCAGTAACCGCACAAATTCGGGATCGAGGAAGCTGTCGTTGCGGATTTCCACGGCGTGGCGTAACGGCTTTTTGCGCCAGGCTTTCATGCTCGCGTGGCCGTGCAGGTGGGAGTCATGTTGATGGGCGAGGGCGGCGGCCGCTTCGGTGTCGTGGGGCAACAGAGCGAGGAAATGTTCGAAACGCTCAGGCTCGAATTTGAAGTTCGGCGGGAACTGCCAAAGGATCGGCCCGAGTTTTTCCTTGAGCTCGAGAATCCCGGAGGCGAAGAAGTTAGCCAAGGGTTTTTCGATATCGCGCAAACGGCGGATATGGGTGATGAAGCGCGGGGCTTTGACGCTGAAGACGAAGTCGTCGGGTGTTTCGGCGTACCACTGCGCATAGCGTTCGGGTCGTTGCAGGGCATAGAACGATCCGTTGATTTCGATGCTGTTGACCGCCCTCGACGCGAATTGCAATTCGCGCTTTTGCGCCAGTCCCTTGGGGTAGAAGTCCCCGCGCCACGGTTCGTAGCGCCAGCCGGAAATACCGATGTGAATCGTCGCCATGCCACCCTCCCGTTGAAAGCCCTCGTGTTGCCGCTGTCTTTTGATGACTGCGGGCGGATCGGGAAAGTTTCGGCGGTATTACGGACGGTCAGCCAATAGGGGTGACCGAGCCTTTGTAGGAGCAGAGCTTGCTCGCGAAAGCGGCGGATCATCCAACATCAATGTTCAATGAAAGGACGCCTTCGCGAGCAAGCTCTGCTCCTACAGAACCTCATGACACGGGCATTGGGTGAGGGGCTCGTGAACTTGCCGGCCAATTATCGATCAGTTCCTTACAGGTTCAGCCACGGGAGATCGGAGTTTTGGTCAAGTTCAGGATCGCCATTCTGCTGGGAGCATTGCTGTTTCTCGGTGCCAGTGAAATCGACGCCGCCGCGCTGCCGGGTGTTCCGGCCGCTGCCGAGGAACCGGCCAAACCCGAACCGCTGGTGCAGGGCGGTCTGCTCGGTGCGATCAGTTCGAGCATCGACGACGTGCAGGACAAACTCGACATCAACGAGCATCTGGTCGACGCCTGGCGCCTGCGCGCCGACCGTGCGGCCGATGAAGTCGACAAACTGGTCAACCAGCCGTCGAACCGCTCAGGCTGGAGTGTCGCCGGAGATTTCCTCACGCTGTCCGGCACCTGGCTCGGCAGTTTTGCGCTGCTGACCGTACTCGGCAGTCTGTTAGCCAACCGTATGCGTGGAGGCCGCTGGTTACGCACCCGCCAGCGCAGTCAGGATCTGATCGGCTACTTGCTGCCGTACACGCTTCCGGCGCTGATCTGCCTGCCGTTGACCCTGTATGTCAGTCATTTTCTGCAAGCTTCGGTGGGGCGCGCGCTGGCGCTGTGTCTGGCTTATGCCACCAGCAGCGGCATCTTTTCCACTTCGATGCTGCTATGCGTGGTGGTGATGTTCAACGTCGGGCACAAACGTCCCGCTGCACGTATCATCTGCAATTATTGCCCGCGGCCGTTGTTCCTGATCGGCTTCCTCGCCGCCCTCAGCGATGCGCTGACCAGCCCGCAAATCGCCCGGCAACTGGGCGGCAATATCACCAGCAGCGTCGCCGTGTTTACCGGCCTGATCGCCTCGGTGATTTTCGGATTGTTGGTGATTCGCTTGCGTCGCCCAGTGGCGCATCTGATTCGCAACCGCTCGCTGGCTCAACGTTTGAAACAGCCCTCCTTGCAGGAGTCACTGCGGATTTTTTCCGGGCTGTGGTATTGGCCGATTGTGTTGATGGTGCTGGTCTCGGCGGTGAATCTGATCGGCATCGGCGAGGACAATCAAAAAGCCCTGCGCTGCGCGTTGTTCACCACGGTGCTGCTGATCGGCACGGTATTTCTCAGCACGATTCTGCAGCACTTGTTCAAGTCACGAAAAGCCGAAGCGATCCAGCGCAGCAGCGCCTACAAGGAACGCTTCCTGAGCCTGTTGCACGCCTTGCTGCGGATCGTCATCGCGATTGCCTTCATCGATATTCTCGGACGGATCTGGGGCGTGTCGCTGCTTGATTTCGCCCAGAGCAGTACGGTCGGGCGAGCAATCAGTAACGCGCTGAGCAGCATCGGCCTGATCTTCCTGGTGACCTGGCTGTTGTGGGTGGTGCTCGACACGGCGATTCAGGAGGCACTGAAACCACCGCTCAGCAAACGCGCGGCGCGCCAGCCGAGCACACGGGTGAAAACCATCCTGCCGCTGCTGCGCAACGCGATCAAGATCATCCTCGTGGTGATCTGCGCGATCACCACCATGGCCAACCTGGGGATCAACGTTGCGCCGCTGCTGGCGGGTGCCGGTGTGGTCGGTCTGGCCATCGGTTTCGGTTCGCAGCAACTGGTGCAGGACGTGATTACCGGGCTGTTCATCATTATCGAAGACACCCTGTCGATTGGTGATTGGGTGGTGCTCGATTCCGGGCATGCCGGTACGGTCGAAGGGCTGACCATTCGTACCCTGCGGCTGCGTGACGGCAAGGGTTTTGTGCACTCGGTGCCGTTCGGCCAGATCAAGGCTGTGACCAACCAATCGCGGCAGTTTGCCTATGCGTTTTTCTCGGTGCAGTTCACCTATGACACGGACGTGGATAAAGCCATCGAGTTGATTCGCGAGACCGGCGATTCGATCCGCGAAGACCCTTTCCTCAAGTACAACCTGCAAGGGCCGCTGGATGTGTTTGGCGTGGATCGGATGGATTTGAATGGCGTGGTGCTGACGGCGCAGTTCAGGACGGTGTCGGGTGGGCAGTATGCGGTGAGCCGGGCGTTTAACCAGCGTTTGAAGAAGCTTGTGGATAACACCGAGACGGTGCATTTCGCGCAGACTTATCCACAGCAGGTTCTGTTGCCGAAGCGGCAGGTGCAGGAGGGAGAGGTGGTGGCGACCGAGGTGCCGCAGGGGTCGCGGACATAGCGCAAGATTATGTGGGGCAGTGCCGGCCTCTTCGCGAGCAAGCTCGCTCCCACATTGGATTTGTGTACGCCGCAAATCCCTGTGGGAGCGAGCTTGCTCGCGAAGGGGCCAGTGAGGACAACCTCAATGCCGGATCAATTTGCCGCGCACCTGCTCCATATCGATCTGATCCAGCTCCAGCCAGAACTGCTGCTTGCCGGCAATCTCCGCCGCCGCCGGCAACCCATCCCGATACACCAATCGATTGCTCACCAGCGCCGGCACTTTCACCCCCGGCAGCAACGTCCCGGCCAGATTCAACGGATCAACCCCACACACCGCCACCAGACTGCCGTCATGCGGCCGCCGCCGTACCTCGCGCAACAGTGGAATGGCTTCGGGCAAGGCAAACTGTTCCCCCGCCAAACCACTGACAAACCGCCCGCCACGAATCTCGCCGCGCGCTTCCAGCCGATGAAACGTACGCAGCAATTCCCGCCAACTCGGCAGCCAATCCGCCTCACGCTCCAGCAAGCGCCAGAACACCACGCCGTAACGGCGCAGCAAGGTCATGGCGACATGCTCCAGGGTTTCGCTGTTATCCACAGCCGCCCCGCGCCGTAGCAACGCCCAGCGCCCGGCATCATCCATGCCGCCAACAAACGCCCCGCGTCCACGCCGACTGCTGCGCTGCTGGCGCTTGCTCGCCGGGGTGATCAGCGCACGCAGGCCGGCGAAGCTGTCGGCGTTCACCAGCCCGGCACCGACCAGTTCCTGCAAGGCGATTTCCAGTTCGGTGCGCAGCAAATGCGCTTCATGAATCAGCTCATCGAAAAACAGCGCACCGTGCTGACTCAAGGCTTCAAACACTTTCTGGGTTTTCGGCGAGAGTTCGCTCACGGGCGTCTGTTCGGCCAGCGCGCTCCATAAGCCAACCTGATTGCGCGGCAGCAACACAATCGGCGTACTGCGCAACGCCGTGCCGCTGACTTTTTGCCGGGCACTCAAGCGTGTCCATACCAGTTTGCCGTTGCGGCACAGATCATCCAGCCAGCTCGGCGAATAGTCTTTCAGGCGCGCCGGGAGAATGTCGCTGTCCCACGCCGAGGCCGCTGCCGCGTAACCTTCAAACTGGCCGACAATCGCCGGCAACACCGCGCTACCTTGGCCACGAGTCGCGGGCGAAAGGTGCTGCCAGTCGAACAGAAAGCGCATGAAATCCTGCAACGCCACCGGTTCGATTTCCCGGCGCAGACGCTTGACCGTGTAGCGATGAATACGCGCGAGCAGGTGGCGTTCGCACCATTCTTCGATGTTCAGTTCCGGCGTGAACTGGCCGCGCAGCACGTAGCCTTCACGCTCGAGTTGGGCGAGAGCCTGATTGACTTGAGCGGTTGGCAGTGCGAGCGGTTCAGCAATAGCGGTTAACGGCAACGGGCCAAAGGCACCGAGGCGAGCTCGAATCACTTCGACCAATGCCTCGTCAAACGTCCAACCTTCATCGAATCCCGGCAACGCCTCCAGCTCAGGCTGCAATTTGGCCTGTGGATAAAGCGCTTGCAGGCAGGTCAGGCGTTCGCGGGCCAGCCATAAACAATGCTCGGCATCGATCTGCAAGCGGCAGGCGCGACCGCTTTTGGCCAAGGTTTCCAGCCATTCACGCCAACCTTCGTTCGCTTGCACCTCATCCTCGCTGATGCATGCCAGACTCATCAGCGCCTCATGCATTTCATCCACAGCATTCGGCGTCGGCCACGCCTCTTCGCGCACAGCCGTAATCGCGTCGGCATCCAGCGCACCGAGATCATCAGTCGATTGCGGATCGCTCCAGCGGCGGTTGATCACCGCTTGGGTACGACGTTCTTCCAGCGGTGCATCGTCGAGAAAAGCGTACGGCCGAGCACTGAGGATTTCCGCCGCGAGCGGTGAGGGCGCCGGCAAATCGCGGCTGATCAAGCGCACTTCGCCACGCTCCATGCGCCGCAGCAGATTGAGCCAGCCTTCGCTGTCCATGGCCTCGTGCAGGCAGTCGTCGAGGGTTTGCTCGATCAATGGATGCTCGGGAATTTCCCGCTCGCCGGCGAGGTTTTCCAGGCAGGCGATCTGATCGGGAAACACGCTGGCAATCAGGTCTTCGCTTTTCATTCGCTGCAACTGCGGCGCGACTTTGCGTCCGCCGGTAAAACGCGGCAACGCCAGCGCGACGCCGGCATTCCAGCGCCAGCGCACGCCGAACAGCGGCGCATCGAGCACCGCTTGAATAAGGATGTGCTCGGCGCTGTTGCTGTGCAGATAGCGCCAGATCTCATCCAGTTCAAAGCTGTGGCTGGTGGACAGCGACAACACGATGGCGTCTTCGCTGGCGGCAGCCTGCAATTCGAAGTTGAACGTGCGGCAGAAACGCTTGCGCAGGGCCAATCCCCAGGCGCGGTTGATGCGGCTGCCGAACGGTGAATGGATGATCAGTTGCGTGCCGCCGGACTCATCGAAAAATCGCTCCATCAGCAGGGTATCTTGCGAGGGCAGGGCGCCGAGGGTTTGCCGGGCGCGGGCGAGGTATTCGACCAGTTGCTCGGCGCTGGCGCGGTTGAGGCCGAGGGTCTGCGTCAGCCAGTCGAGGGCTGGTTGCAAGTCTCCGGGGCTGGCGCCAAGCAACGTGTCGAGCTGCGATTGCAGGCGCGCCACGGCGAACGACAGTTCATCGCTGCGCCCCGGTGCTTCGCCGAGCCAGAACGGTATGGTCGGCGGCTGGCCGTGGGCATCCTCGACCCGTACTTTGCCGGTTTCCACACGGAGGATGCGGTAGGAGGTATTGCCGAGCTGGAACACATCGCCGGCAATGCTTTCCACGGCGAAGTCTTCATTGACGCTGCCGATGTTCAAGCCTTGCGGCTCAAGCATCACGCTGTAATCGGCGTTGTCGGGGATGGTGCCGCCGCTGGTCACGGCAGCGAGTTTCGCCCCCCGGCGGCCACGCAAAGTGCGGCTGACGGCGTCGCGGTGCAGGTAGGCGCTGCGGATGCCCTGACGACCGTTGTAGCCTTCGGCGAGCATGCTCAGCAGGGCTTGATAGTGTTTTTCGTCGAGGTCGCGATAGGGCGAAGCCTGGCGGAACATCGCCAGCAAGGCGTCTTCTGACCATTCCTGACAGCTGACTTCGGCGATGATTTGCTGGGCGAGTACATCCAGCGGCGCGACGGGAATATGCAGGGTGTCGAGTTCGCCACGGCGTACGCAGTCGAGCAGGGCGGCGCATTCAATCAAGTCATCGCGGGTGGTGGCGAACAAGCGGCCCTTGGGCGTGCCGCCGACCTGGTGTCCGGAACGACCGACCCTTTGCAGAAACCCGGCGATGGAGAGCGGTGAAGCGATCTGACAGACGAGATCGACTTCGCCGATATCGATGCCCAGTTCCAGCGAAGCGGTGGCGATCAACACCTGCAACTCGCCACGCTTGAGGCGTTGTTCGGCGTCGAGACGAAACTCCTTGGCCAGACTGCCGTGATGCGCCGCTACTGCATGTTTGCCGAGGCGCTCGCTGAGGTGCCTGCTAAGGCGTTCGGCAAGACGCCGGGTGTTGACGAAAATCAGTGTGGTGCGGTGCTCGCGTGCGAGTTCGGCGAGGCGGTCGTAGACCAATTCCCAGACATCGTTGGCCATGATGGCCGACAACGGCACGGGCGGCACTTCGATGCCGAGATCCCGTGGCCGGGCGTGACCGATGTCGATGATTTCGCAGGGCCGGTCATGGCCGACGAGGAATTGCGCCACGGCTTCGACCGGTTTTTGTGTGGCGGAGAGTCCGATGCGGGTCAGCGGTTCGGCGCACAAGGCTTGCAGGCGCTCAAGGCTCAGGGACAAGTGGCTGCCGCGTTTGCCGGCGGCCATCGCATGGATTTCGTCGATGATCACCGTGCGCGTGGTGCCGAGCATTTTCCGTCCGGATTCCGAGCCGAGCAGCACGTAGAGCGATTCCGGCGTGGTCACCAGAATGTGCGGCGCGGTTTTGCGCATGGCGGCGCGGTCTTTTTGCGGGGTGTCGCCGGTGCGCACGGCGGTGGTGATGTGGACTTCCGGCAGGTTCATTTGCCGCAGCTGTTCGGTGATCCCGGCGAGTGGATTTTGCAGGTTGATGCGGATGTCATTGGACAGTGCTTTGAGCGGCGAGACGTAAACCACCAGGGTTTCGTCGGGCAGGCCGTCGGGGTTTTCCAGGCCACGGTGGACGAGGTCGTCGAGTACGGCGAGGAACGCGGTGAGGGTTTTGCCCGAGCCGGTGGGCGCGGCGATCAGCGTCGAGCGGCGCTGGCGGATCAACGGCCATGCGCGGGCCTGGGCGGCGGTGACCGTCGGGAAGGTCTTGCGGAACCAGGCGCTGACGGCGGGGTGAAAGCCTGCCAGAGCGCTGTCGGCGGGGAGGGGCAGATTCATGGGATAAGTTATGCGGTCGCTGGGGGGAAGATGCAAGTACCGCTCAGGATCTTCAGCGTCTGCCAGGGTCTCATCGCGAGCGGGCTCGCTCCTACAGGGGAATGCATTCCAATTGTAGGAGTGAGCCTGCTCGCGATGGCGCCAGTCGAGGCACTACAAATATCCGGGATGTACACTTTACGGATGACGGTTGCGCACTAAACCCGCAAAATGCAACGATTCCGGCAATTATCGGCGACGCTTCCACAAGATCCGTCGCTCAAGCCATCGTTCCAATCAGACTGGGCCTGCTGACTCTATGCGAATGCGCCTTATGTTACTGGGCGGCGGAAATGCCCTTGGGCAGGCGCTGATTCGCCTCGGTGCGGAGGAAGACATCGGTTTCCTCGCCCCCCGCCCGCCCGAAAACGGCTGGGATGCCGCGAGCCTGACCCAATTGCTCGACGACACCCGTCCCGATGCGTTGATCAACCTCGCCTACTATTTCGACTGGTTCCAGGCCGAGACGGTCAGCGAAATCCGTATGGCCGGGCAGGAACGCGCGATCGAGCGTCTGGCCGAATTGTGCCAGCACCACAACATTGTCCTCGTGCAGCCCTCCAGTTATCGGGTGTTCGACGGCTCGCGCGCCACCGCTTACAGCGAAAAAGATGAACCAGTGCCGCTGGGTCTGCGCGGTCAGGCGCTGTGGCGTATCGAACAGAGCGTTCGCGCGACCTGCCCGCAGCATGTGTTGCTGCGTTTCGGCTGGCTGCTCGATGACAGCGCCGACGGCACCCTCGGGCGTTTCCTCGCCCGCGCCGAGCAACCGGAAGAATTGCTGCTGGCCGATGATCGCCGTGGCAATCCGACCCCGGTCGACGACGCTGCGCGGGTGATCATCTCGGTGCTCAAGCAACTCGATTGCGCGGCGCCGCTGTGGGGCACTTATCACTACGCCGGCCACGAGGCGACCACGCCGCTGGCGCTGGGTCAGGCGATTCTGACCGAAGCGCGCAGCCTGCACGCCCTGGCCATCGAAGCGCCGACCGCTCAGGCCCACGCCGCGCGCCCGGACGCTGCCGAAGAACCGCAACACGCGGTGCTGGCCTGCAAGAAAATTCTGCATACTTTCGGGATCAAGCCGCGCGCCTGGCGTGCCGCGCTCCCGGCTTTACTGGATAGGTTTTATCGTCATGGCTGAAGGCCCTGTTTTAATCACCGGCGGCGCCGGTTTCATCGGCTCGCACCTGACTGACGCGTTGCTCGCCAAGGGCCATTCGGTGCGGATTCTCGATGACCTGTCAACCGGCAAACGCGGCAATCTGCCGCTGGACAATCCCAAGGTTGAACTGGTTGTTGGCGATGTTGCCGATGCGGCGCTGGTCGCTCAAACGATGCAGGGTTGCAGCGCCGTAGCGCACCTGGCCGCTGTGGCCTCGGTGCAGGCTTCGGTGGATGATCCGGTGAAGACGCACCAGAGCAATTTCATCGGCACGCTGAATGTCTGCGAAGCCATGCGTCAGGCCGGGGTCAAGCGTGTGCTGTTCGCCTCCAGCGCGGCGGTGTATGGCAACAATGGTGAGGGTGAGTCGATTGATGAAGACACGCCGAAAGCACCGCTGACACCGTATGCCTCGGACAAATTGGCCGGTGAGCATTACTTCGATTTCTATCGCCGCCAGCACGGTCTGGAACCGGCGATTTTCCGCTTCTTCAACATCTTCGGCCCGCGCCAGGATCCGTCCTCGCCGTACTCCGGGGTGATCAGCATCTTCAGTGAGCGCGCGCAGAAAGGGTTGCCGATCACCGTGTTTGGTGATGGCGAGCAGACGCGGGATTTCCTTTATGTCGAGGATCTGGTCGACGTGCTGGTGCAGGCGATTGAAAAGCCTGAAGTGGAAGCCGGCGCGGTGAATGTTGGCTGGAATCAGTCGATGAACCTCAAGCAGATGCTCGCGGCGTTGCAGACGGTGGTGGGTGAGTTGCCGCCGATTAGCTACGGGCCGGCGCGCTCGGGGGATATTCGGCATTCGCGGGCGAATAATCAGCGCTTGCTGGCGCGGTTTAAGCTGCCGGAGCAGACGCCAATGAGCGTGGGGTTGGCGCGGTTGTTGGGCCGTTCCTGAGAAGAGCCCCTCACCCTAGCCCTCTCCCGGAGGGAGAGGGGACTGATTGCGGTGGATGTTCGATTTACGCCGACCTGAACTATCTGGCTGAACTCAGGTTTTGAAAAGCATGAAGATCGGCTCCCTTTCCCCCTCTCCCTGAGGGAGAGGGCTGGGGTGAGGGGGTTGGATTGCAGCCGCCCAACAATTCCAGCAGACATGAAAAAGGCGCCCTTCAACAGGCGCCTTTTTCACGGCCGGAATGTACCGCTATCCCTTGTGGCGAGGGGATTTAACGAATCGTCGCACCGCCCCGATCAACTGCATGGCAGTCGCCTTCAGATTCAAGTCTGCCCACCACCAAGCCTCATCCACCACCACGCGAATGTTCCTTAGAACTTGTAACCCAACCCCACCATGTACACAAACGGGTCGACATCCACATTCACCCGTGCCCGAGTGCCCGGCGCCACTGCGTTGTTCTCCACTGTCGCGCGAGTATCGATGTCGATATAACGCACTTGGGCGTTGATCATCACCTTGTCAGTCAGCATGTAATCGGCACCGACCTGCCACGCCAGCCCCCAGGAGTTTTTCGCCTTGAAGTTGCTGAAGCCTGCAGTCTGCGCTTCGCTGCCGACGTGTTCGTCATAGATCCAGGTGTAGTTGATGCCGCCGCCCACATACGGTTGGAAGGCCGACTTCGAATCCAGCGGGTAGTAGACGACGCTGAGGGTCGGCGGCAGGTGTTTCAGGGTGCCGAGTTTGCCGTTGGCTGCTGGCAGGGCCGTGTTTTTGAGCTTCACGTCATGTTCGAACGGCGAGGCCGCCAGCAACTCGATACCGATGTTGTTGGTGATCATGTAAGCGAAGTTGAGACCCAATTGGGTGTCGCTGCTCATGGTCGCCTTGCCGCCCAGGTTGGCGCCGCTCAGCGGACCCTGATCGACCTTGACGCTGGAGCTGTCGGCCTTCGGGTTGACGGTGATTGCACCGGCGCGAACGATGATGTCACCGGCATCGTGGGCGTGGGCGAGCGGGGCTGCGAGCGCGAGGGCAAACAACGAAGCGCTGAGCAAGGACTTGTTCATGGGGGCTCCAAAGGACGTTAAAAATTTCTGATGTCCTATGGTACGAAGCCAATTGATACGGTCTTTTGACGCAGCTCAATGAAACAGTGAAGTCCCCGGTTTTTGTGGAACCTCTGAAGGCCTCTTCGCGGGCAAGCCTTGCTCCTACAGACGGTGAATACCGTAGGAGCAAAGCTTGCTCGCGAAGGCATCTATATATTCAACACAAAACTACCGGGATCTACTCCGGCAGCTCATACACATAAATCTTGTCCGCCTCCATCTGATACCCGGCATCCGCCAGCTCGCTGCTCGACGCTTTGACCTGCAACGGCCCCTCGATCCAGTACGGCTGATACAGCTCATCCAGCTTCACACCCAACTCGCTTTTCACATGCACGATCTGGTTCGACGGCGGTGGCGGCACATGGATGCACGCGCCGAAATACGGCACCAGCAAGAAGTCCGTGGTGCGCCCCTCTTCGTTGACTTCCAGTGGCACGATATAGCCCGGCAAACGAATGTTCTGGCCATCGAGCGCCTGCACCACCGGCGCATTCGGCAGATCCTGCTTCGCCGCTGGCGCCGACTCCGCCGACAGCGCATCGCTCATTTTCGACATGTCGTGCAGCGGGGTCATGTTCGGCACTTCCGGCGCGGCGTCCGGCGGGATCATTTCCGACCATGTCAGGTCTTTCGGCGCTGCGGCCCACACGGGCAGGGCGACCAGCAACAGCAGCGCAAGCAAGGCGCGGGGCATGGTGAACATCCTCATAAACGGATCGACAGGCCATCGGCCAAAGATTGGCGATAAGCGCGCCAGGCCGGCACGCTGCCCATCAGCAGCGCGGCCGCCAGAATGCCACCGAGCAGCGTCCATTCATACTCGCTCGGCCACGCCAGCGGCAGAAACAGACCGTAATTGGCCTGCACGTAACCCTGCGCAGCGGCGATGCCGATGTACAGCAACGCAACGCCGGCGATCACCCCGGTCAGCGCCAGAGCGAACGCTTCCAGCACCAGCAGACTCGCGATGTGCCACGGCCGCGCACCGACCGAACGCAGAATCGCCATCTCGCGGCGACGTTCGTTGAGGCTGGTGAGAATCGCTGTGAGCATGCCGATCAAACCGGTCAGCACCACGAACAGCGAAACCACGAACAAGGCTTTTTCAGCGGTGCTCATCAGGCTCCACAACTCCTGCAACGCCACGCCCGGCAGGATCGCCAGCATTGGCTCGCCACGGAATTCGTTGATCTCGCGTTGCAGCGCAAAAGTGGAAATCTTGCTGTTGAGGCCAAGCATAAACGCGGTGATCGCTTGCGGCGTCAGATCCATGTTGCGCGCCTGATCCGCCGTGATCCGCCCGTTGCCACGCGCCGGCACGCCGTTGTGCCAGTCGATGTGAATCGCCTCCATGCCACCGAGGCTGATGTGCAACGTGCGATCGACCGGCGTACCGGTGCGCTTGAGAATGCCGACCACGGTGAACGGTTTGTCGTCATGTTTGACCAGACTGATCGCCGCCACTCCGTGGGCCAGCACCAGTTGGTCGCCGAGCTTGTAATGCAGCGCATCGGCCACTTCAGCGCCGAGCACCACTTCAAACGGATCGGTGGCAAATGCACGACCGTCGGCCAACTCCAGATGCTGCTTGCGACCGTACTGGTAGTGCTCGAAATACGCTTCAGTGGTGCCCATCACGCGATAGCCGCGATGGGAATCGCCGAGGGACATCGGGATCGCCCACTTCACTTTCGGGTTGTTGGCGAAGTGTTCGAAGCTGTCCCAGCGAATGTTGTTGGTGGCGTTGCCGATGCGGAACACCGAGTACAGCAATAGATTCACCGAACCGGAGCGCGCGCCGACAATCAGGTCGGTGCCGCTGATGGTGCTGGCGAAACTGGCTTTGGCTTCGGTGCGCACCCGTTCAACGGCGAGCAGCAGACAGACCGACAGGGCGATGGCGAAAGCCGTGAGCAAAGCGGTGAAGCGGCGGTTGGCCAGGCTGGCCATGGCCAGACGAAACAAATACATCTCAGACCTCGGCAGACGTGGCGGCACGATTGAGTTCGGCCAGGGACAGATGACGGTCGAACAACGGCGCCAGGCTCTGATCGTGGCTGACGAACAGCAGACTCGATCCGGCTTCGCGGCACTCGGCGAACAACAGGCGAATGAAGTTTTCCCGGGCGTCGTAATCCAGCGCCGAGGTTGGCTCGTCAGCGATTACCAGCTCAGGCTGGCCGATCAATGCGCGTGCGGCGGCCACGCGTTGTTGCTGACCGATCGACAGCGAATCGGCGCGGCGGCTGAGAATGCTTTCATCCTTCAGACCCAAGTGGGCGAGTAAGGTAGCGGCGGCTTGATCGACGCTGCCGTGACGCTGTTTCGCCCGTTGCGCACGCAGTTTGGAGAAGTGGCATGGCAGCTCGACGTTCTCGCGCACCGAGAGAAACGGCAGCAAGTTGAACTGCTGAAAAATGTAGCCGGTGTGATCGACGCGGAAAGTGTCGCGGGCGCCGGCGGAGAGTTCGGTCAGTTCTTGGCCGAGCAAACGAATGCTGCCGCGATCAGGTTTCTGCACACCGCCGAGCAGGCCGAGCAGGGTGGTTTTGCCGCTGCCGCTCGGGCCTTTGAGAAACAGGGTTTCGCCCGGTTCCAGACGAAACGCCGGGATGTCCAGCAACGGCGGGTGACCGGGCCAACTGAAGCCCAGGTCGGACAGTTCGATGAGTGCTTGGGTCATGGCACCAATTTCATGAGTTTTCATAGCCCTGTAGGAGCTGCCGAAGGCTGCGATCTTTTGATCCTGATCTTCTTAAAGCAAGAT
>NZ_CACSJY010000079.1:0-19081 GCF_902706155.1 Pseudomonas sp. 18058 | reverse complement strand
ACGAAGCATTCTTTATCGGCGCTTTGGTGGAAGGGGTGGGGCCGATGTCTCCCACAGTCTGTACTGGGCTAACAGTCAGAAGCTGGCTTTTGGTCCCACCCACCCCTTCGAGTCCTACCATACAAGCGGGCTTGCTCGCGAAGGCGTCAGTTCAGCCACACACGTGCTGAATGACAAACCGCTTTCGCGAGCAAGCCCGCTCCCACCAAGAGCTGATCGCAGGTCAGTTGGAAAGTTGATTGGCGAACTGGCCAACCGCATTCACCACTTTCTGCGCACCGTCCTGAATCTCGACAATCACCGTGCCCGCCTCTGCCGCCAGCGCCAGCCCCTGTTCGGCCTGCAGCTTGCCGTCAGTCATAAGGGCCACAGCATTGCGCGCCATTTCCTGGTTCTGCCGCACCACGCCAACAATTTCGTCCGTCGCCTGACTGGTGCGCGAAGCCAGTTGCCGCACTTCATCGGCCACCACGGCAAAACCGCGCCCCTGTTCACCGGCACGCGCCGCTTCGATCGCCGCGTTCAGCGCCAGCAGGTTGGTCTGTTCAGCAATGCCGCTGATGGTTTTGACGATGGTGCCGATCACCAGCGATTGCTCGTTCAGCGCTTCAATGCCCTCACCCGCCGTCTGCATATGTCGCGACAAATCGCGCATCACATTGACCGCCTCGGTCACCACTGTGGTGCCGCGCTGCGCCGTGCTGTCGGTTTGTTGCGAAGTGCTGTAGGCAATGTTGGCCGCTTCGGCAACGGCTTGTTCGCGATTGACCTGATCGGTGATCACCGTGGCGAACTTCACCACTTTGTACAGTTTGTTGTTGGCATCGACCACAGGGTTGTAGGACGCTTCCAGCCAGACTGTACGACCATGGCTGTCGACCCGTTTGAAACGCTCGGCGACGAATTCACCGTTGTTCAAACGACGCCAGAAGTTTGCGTACTCGGCGCTGTTGTACTCCTGCGGCTCGCAAAACATGCGGTGATGTTTGCCCTTGATCTGCGCCAGGCTGAAACCCATGCCGCTAAGGAAACGATCATTGGCGGCCAGTACATTACCGTTGAGATCGAACTCGATTACGGCGGTGGAACGCACCAGCGCGCCGATCAGGTTTTCGTGTTCACGGGAGGCTTCGATGGTGCGCGTCAGGTCACTGGCGTAGATCGAGATGTTCTTGATCCGCCCATCCGACGTGCGCACCGGCTGCACGATCGAGCGCAGCCACGCCTCTTCACCATTGCCGCGCAGCAAACGAATCGCGCCAGCGAAATGCTCGCCACGGTTCATGGCGTTTTTGAAGCGCTGATGAAACTCATCGGACTTCACGTGGGCCGGAACGATGTCTTCGATCGCGCGGCCAATCAGATCGTGGCTCTTGTAGAGCATTTCACTGAGGAAGTTCTGATTGACCGACTGCACCCGGCCGTCGGGCTCAAGGGTCAGCACCAGCATCTCGCTTTCTAGGCTTTCCTTTACTTGCACAAGGCTGGAGAGTTCTTCACGAAGAGCGGCCAGCTCTTGCTTCAAGCGTTTGTTGAACATGGGAAAGTACCGATGGACAGGTTAGAGAGCGGGATGCAGCCTAACCATCGGCCTTGCGCAGCGTTTCTGAAGAGCGCTTGAGACTCCTCAGTCAAAAATAGTTCGGACGTACGTTGTCAGGCAGTTCCGGCTACCTGACATTGTCCCGTGCGCGGCATCCCCGCGCCGAAATACGCCGCGCTGACGATACCGACCGCGCCCATCACCGCGCAGAACATCACGCAGATCCACGGGCTCCACGGCATCAGACCGATCAACAACAGCGGTGTGATACTTGCCCACGCGGCGTAGGCAATGTTGTAGGTGAAGGAAATGCCTGACACGCGAATACGCGCCGGGAACAAACCGACCATCACCGAGGGCACCGCGCCCACCACGCCGCAGGCGAGACCCGCGATGGCGTAGGCGATGCCAATCCAGTCGCCGCCGCTGATCAGGCAACCGTAGAGCACGGCGATACCCAGCGGCAGCAACAGGCTATAGAGCATGACCGTGCGCCAGGCGCCGATGCGGTCGACCAGCAACCCGGCGATCACGCAGCCGATATTGAGAAAAACGATACCCAAGGCGCTGAGGCCGAAGGTGTGGCTGGCGCTCATGCCGAAGGTTTTCTGCATCATCGTCGGCGTGATGACGACGAACACCACCACCGCCGAGGTCAGCACGCAGGTCAGCAGCATCGCCGGTAGCATCGCCAGTCGGTGTTCGCGCAACACCGTGCGCAACGGCAGTTCGACACGCGCCTCACGCTGCGCTTCCATGGCCATGAACACCGGCGTTTCGCTCAGCCAGCGACGCAGGTAGACGCCGATCACGCCGAACACACCGCCAAGCAGGAACGGATAGCGCCAGGCGTAATCGAGGATTTCTGCCGGGGTGAACACTTGCGCCAGAAACGTCGCGGTCAACGCGCCGATCAGGTACCCGAAGGTCAGCCCGGCCTGCAAGAAGCCCAACGCATAACCGCGATGGCCAGCAGGTGCATGTTCAGCCACGAACACCCAGGCACTCGGCACTTCGCCGCCGACCGCCGCGCCTTGGAGGATGCGCAGCGCCAGCAACAACAGCGGCGCGAAATAACCGATCTGCGCGTAGGTCGGCATGATCCCGATCAGCAGGCACGGCAGCGCCATCATCAGGATGCTCAGGCTGAAGACTTTCTTGCGCCCCATGCGGTCGGCGAAATGCGCCATCAAAATACCGCCCAGCGGCCGCGCCAGGTAACCGGTGACAAAGATCCCGAAGCTTTGCAGCAGGCGCAGCCATTCGGGCATTTCCGGCGGGAAAAACAGCTGACTGAGGGTCAGGGCGAAGAACACGAAAATGATGAAATCATAGATTTCCAGCGCGCCACCGAGCGCTGCAAGGCCGAGGGTCTTGTAGTCGGAGCGGCTGAACGGCGCGGGTTGCGCAGCGGAATTGGCAGTCATGACAAAGAACTCTGGCACAGGCAAAAAACCAAGGCGCACATGGTCTACGCAAATGGACGGATGGACAACCCGTTAGACCATAGTCCTGATTTGGAAAAACCTGCTCACAAAACGCCTCGGCTTGATTTACTGTTGGGGCCTGTCCGCAGCCTAGTGAAAAACCTGTGGGAGCGGGCTTGCTCGCGAATGCGGTGGGTCAGCCAAATAAGTGCCGACTGCCCCACCGCATTCGCGAGCAAGCCCGCTCCCACCAAAAGCACTGATCGCTCTGCAGACCCAAAATAACCATAAAAAAATCCGAGGTACTTCTGTGGCCGCTGATATCGAGGATAGCCGCTCCGCGCGCTTCGCCTTGCGCTGTTCCAACTTCGCCGAACGCTGGTTTCCCGATTCCTGGGTGTTCGCCGCGCTGGCCGTCATCATCGTCGCACTGGCGACAATGGCCATGGGCGCCAAACCCACCGACGCCGCGATGGCTTTCGGTGACGGCTTCTGGAGCCTGATCCCGTTCACCATGCAAATGGCCTTCGTGGTGATCGGCGGCTACGTCGTCGCCAGCTCGCCGCCCGCCGTGAAACTGATCGATCGTCTGGCGCGCATCCCGAAAAACGGCCGCTCCGCCGTGGCCTGGGTCGCACTGATTTCGATGGTTGCGTCGCTGCTCAACTGGGGCCTGTCGCTGGTGTTCGGCGGTTTGCTGGTACGCGCCCTCGCCCGCCGCACCGATCTGAAAATGGATTACCGCGCTGCCGGGGCCGCTGCCTATCTGGGGCTTGGCGCCGTGTGGGCCTTGGGCCTGTCGTCGTCGGCCGCACAGTTGCAGGCCCACCCGGGCAGCCTGCCGCCGTCGATCCTGTCGATCACCGGAGTGATTCCGTTCACCGAAACGATTTTCCTCTGGCAGTCCGGCGTGATGCTGCTGGCGCTGATCGTGATCTCGATCATCATCGCTTACGCCACCGCGCCCGGCCCGAACTCAGCACGGGACGCCAAGGCCTGCGGCATCGACCCGGCGTTCAACCTGCCACCGCTGCAACCGCGCACTCGTCCGGGCGAATGGCTTGAACACAGTCCACTGCTGATCATCGTGCTGGTACTGCTGGCGGCGGGATGGTTGTTCCACGAGTTCTCGACCAAACCGGCGATCACCGCGATTTCCGGGCTGAACACTTACAACTTCCTGTTCATCATGCTCGGCGCGCTGCTGCACTGGCGCCCGCGCAGCTTCCTCGATGCGGTGTCGCGCGCGGTACCGACCACCACCGGCGTGCTGATCCAGTTCCCGCTGTACGGTTCGATTGCCGCACTGATGACCACGGTCAAAGGCGCCGATGCGCAGACGCTGGCGCACCACATCTCGACGTTCTTCGTCAGCATCGCCTCCCACGACACCTATGCGCTGCTGATGGGCGTGTACTCGGCGATTCTCGGCTTCTTCATTCCGTCGGGTGGCGGCAAGTGGATCATCGAAGCGCCGTACGTGATGCAGGTCGCCAACGATCTGCAATACCACCTCGGCTGGGCGGTGCAGATCTACAACGCGGCCGAAGCGCTGCCGAACCTGATCAACCCGTTCTACATGCTGCCGCTGCTGGGCGTGCTCGGACTAAAGGCACGGGATCTGATCGGCTTCTCGTTCGTACAACTGCTGGTGCACACGCCGCTGGTGCTGTTTTTGCTGTGGGCGCTGGGGACGACATTGGCGTATACGCCGCCGGTGATGCCGTAACTTGATGGAGTTGCACCTGCTTCAGTGCAGGTGCAATCAATTTTGCTGAGTGGGAAGCACCTTCAAGAGTTCGGGCAATGCGACCTGAACCGTGTCCCACACTACATCCAGATTGATATCGAAATAACCGTGGGCAATTCGATTGCGCATTCCGCGCATGCTGCGCCAGGGAACGTGCGTGTTCTGTGCAGTGAACTCGGGATAACGATCCATCACCTTGGTAGCCGCTTCGCCAATGATGACCAGACTCATGATGACCGCTTGCTGCGTACGCTTGTCGTCGACGAATTCTTCCTTGCTCAGCCCTTCGACAAAAATCAACGCGTCGCTAGCGGCTTGACGCATATGCTCAAGGTAATCGCCGAGCCGATTTTCGATCATACGGGACGGGCCTGATCCAGAACTTGCTGACGAAACTTCAGCGGCAAATCTCCCGGTGTCAGCAGATCAACGGTCACACCCAGCAAATCCTCAAGCTCCACCTGAAGTCCGCCGAGATCAAACAACGTGGCGCCCGGAAGTGGATCAACCAACAGATCAAGGTCGCTGCCTTCAAGATCAGTTCCCAGTGCTACGGAACCAAATACACGCGGATTAGCCACACGAAATCTTCCGACAACCTCACGGATGGCAGTTCGTTGCAAATCAAGAGCAGTGGAAGGTTTCATGAATCACCGTAGCCGGAATCATTAACGCAGCAGTTTAGCAGTGCCGAAGCGTGCTAGACACCGCACCATTTGTAACCCAACCGTCACATCCCCCCAATGGGAAAAGCTCGATGGCCCCAAACAACGCAATTGCGCATGACTGCGCGCGGGCAACAACCCATGGGCGATCTGAGCAACGCCCTGCACTTTCCGGCCGGATAAACCCGCCTGCGACTTGCGCAAAAAACCGTATCGCCCGACTTCTCCGGCCAACACAGCTGATCCACTATGAGGCGCCCCCGAACGAGGGGGACTCACGCTGAAAAGGATCTGAGCATGTTGAAAATCGCAGGACTCACCCTCGCCGCGCTCACGCTGAGCGCCGCCGCCCACGCCGATGTCGACCTGAAACTCGGCAGCAGCGAACGCGTTACCCGTCTCTTCGCCTACCCCAACAATTGCAGCGTCATCTGCTTTCGCAACTGGACGCTGGAGCAGACCGTCGCCCACTACCTGAACCAGAGCGTGCAACGCGACGGTTACGCCAATGCGAAGGTGTTGGTGAAGACTGATAACGGTCAGCTCTACGCCGAGATAACCGGCGTGCCGAAGGGTTACGGCAAACCGTTGTCGGCGCTGCTCGATGCCGGCGATCTGGCTTACAAAGGCGCCAGCCAACTCAACGCCGACGGCAAATGGGCGTACAGCTGGTATCTGTTCCTGCCGCTGGGCATGGCCCTGGAAAACCGCAAAAGCATCGAACTGCTGCACTTCCCGCCGGATTATTCGCTGACCCAGGCGCAGGATTACCTGCGCTCGAACACCACCGATCGCTGGGCAACGTTGCTGACCGCCAACGGTATTCCTGCGGCGCAGACACCAGCGTTTCAAACCATCATCGACATCGCCCCGATCGCCGCGCCCGCCAGCGCCGGCAGTGATCTGGAAGGCGTCTACGGTTACTTCAAGGAATACCAGACCACGCTGGTCAAACAGTTCAGCCAAAGCGCCAGCGGTAACGTGCTGCCGATGGTCGCTTTCGGGGCGCCGGTGCGAAACTGGATCAAAGACCAATACGGGCCGACTGTGGGCGTGCTGGGCCTCGCCACCATCACGCCGAGCAAGGGGGTGAACGTGCCGGTATTGGGCTCCAATCACCCGAGTTACATCTGGTACGCCGCCGACCCGAAAAGCTACACCGGTGATGACGCACAAGCCAAAGCCGATGCTGCCGGCCTGAAAGTGATGGGACAGGATTTGAGCGCCGCTTGCTGGCAGGCCGGGATGGGCAGCAAACCGGGCAGCGACCCGAAGACTCTGCTCAACAGCTGCACACAAACCTGGCAGGTGACGCAGAAGGTCAAAACCTGCGAGCTGTTCTACACCTCGATTCGCAATCTGAGCGCAGAACAAGCCGCCGCGAAATGCGCCACCACGCCGATCAGGGCTGAACTGCAGCAATTGCAGGCACCGTTGCCGGCTGCTGCCGTCCCGGCCCCACATCTGTAGGGTATTTGCGGGTCAGTTTTGGCTGACGCGCAAAAGCGCCAATCGCGCCTGTCAGATCTGACAGTAGACCGGTTTTGTCATATATCGCAGGATTGGATCCATAAATCGTGTTGCAGGACTGACAGGACGTCAGCCTACGGAAGTCGCAGCACCCGTTGGACAAGGATCGTTATGAACAGTCATGCCGTTCACGCCCGTCATGCGTGTGATTCGCCGGGCATTTATCCGTTTGCCGGCCTCCCGGTGCGTCTCGGGTTTCCAGCCAGCGATGACTTCGAAATCATTCACGATGACGATGGTGCCGATGCCGTGATCGCGCATCGGGAGTTTCTGCGCATCACCCGCATGTGTCGCGTATCGGGACAAGTGTTGCCCTATCGATGTCGGCAGACCCGGCAACTGCAAACCGGCCTGCATCTTTACGACCCACGCTTCTGCGGATTGCTGGAACATTCCTGCAACCCCAACGTGTTTCTCGACATGAGCGAATTGTGGCTGTGGGCGCTGAAAGATATCCACAGGGGCGAACGGCTGACCATGGATTTCGCGGCCACTGAAGACAAACTCTTGCGCCAGTTCGCTTGCCATTGCGGATCGTCGCAATGTCGTGGGTGGATCACCGGTTACGACGAACCACCCAACCGCGAAGGCCAACAGTTTTTACAGCGCTGGCGCCACGCGGGCCTGCGCTGAAACGCTGATTACGGCGCGCCGACCGGACGCAAACGATATTGCGGCGGCAACTGCTCGAAACCACTGATGGTGGTGTTCAGGCTTTTCCAGCGGCCATCCTTGATGCCATAGATGCAGCCGTGGATCGACAGGCTCTGCCCACGATGCCAGGCGTTCTGGATGATGCTGGTGTGGGCGACGTTGGCCACTTGCTGGATCACGTTGAGTTCGCACAGGCGATCGACCTGTTCTTCTTCGGTCGGCAACTTGGCCAGTTCTTCGCGTTTTTCGTAGTACAGATCGCGGATCGACCGCAGCCAGCCGTCGATCAGGCCGAACTGGCGATCCTGCATCGAGGCGCGCACACCGCCGCAACCGTAGTGGCCGGTGACCAGAATGTGCTTAACCTTAAGCACATCCACCGCGTACTGAATCACCGACAGACAATTGAGGTCAGTGTGCAGCACCACGTTGGCGACGTTGCGGTGAACGAACAGATCGCCCGGCAACATGCCGACGATTTCGTTGGCCGGCACGCGCGCGTCGGAACAGCCGATCCACAGATACTCCGGCGTTTGCTGGCGGGCCAGTTTGGCGAAGAAATCCGGGTCTTCCTTGGTGATCGCGTCAGCCCAACGCTCGTTGTTATCAATCAGGTCTTGTAAGTCATGCATGCTGTAAGGCCTCAAGAAAGATGCGCTGGTATGACAGTCGACCGCCCGTCGGGGTCACGCTTGAGCCGAAAGTGATTTCGTTGGAATTCTCGTGTGCCCGGTGAGTCCACCTTAGTAAGGCCCACAGTATGAGGAATTGCCATGACTGATTCACGACGCCCTTACGATGCGGTGCAACCGGAGCCCATCGATGATAACGAAGACCGCATGGGTTCGGTGCATGAGCTGGATTTCGACGAAGACGAGCCCAGCGCGAAGATCGGTGATGAGATCCCAGAGCGGGAACGCGAGCAGTTGATGCCCAATGAACGCGTGCGTGAAGCCGGGATGACTGGCGCCTCGGTTGCCGACCATGAGCCGACTGACGATGACATGAGCCCGGAAACGCTGATTCATGAAGACGGTGCGCGGGATGCCGAAGAGGCTGGCGAAGGCAATCAGGCGGATTGGGATTTGAGCATTGTCGATGAGGATGACATTGGCGGTGGCAACGGACTGGATGAAGCAGAGCTGGCGCAGCGCGATCCGCTGGACGGCAAACGCGGATAAACGCGATCCCCTGTAGGAGCTGCCGAAGGCTGCGATCTTTTGATCTGCTTTACATGAACAAGATCAAAAGATCGCAGCCTGCGGCAGCTCCTACAGGGGGGATGTTGTATCCGCAGGAGCAGAATGAGTCAGGGGGTCAGTCAACCAAAGTGCAGGCCATGACCACCGCATCTTCACGCCCGCCCACCGCCGGATAATAATCCCGACGCCGGCCAATTTCATTGAAGCCATAACGCTCATACAACCGGAACGCCGCCGTATTACTGTCGCGCACTTCGAGAAAACACTCCCGAGCCTCAGCCGCATACGCTCGCGACATCAGATGCTCCAGCAGCGTCAGCCCCAACCCTCGCCCCTGACTCTCCGGTTTCACGGTGATATTGAGCAGATGCGCCTCATCGAGAATGATCTGCACCACACCATGCCCAACCTGCTGCTCACCTTCGAACATCAGCCAGATCTGGTATTTGCCCAAGCCGTCGAGAAAAATCCCGCGTGTCCACGGATGGCTGTACGCGGCGAATTCAATCTTCAGCACAGCGTCCAGATCCGCCTCGATCATCGGGCGGAACGATACAGCGTCACTCATTCGATTCTTTCCAGCGCGCCATCAGCCGACGCATGGCTTGCCACACAGCGGCTTTGCGCTGTGGCTCTTCCATTAACAATTCCAGACCGGGAATGGCCCAGGCTGGGCCCAGACCTTCGATCTGCAATTCACGATTGAATGCTTCAGCGTCCGCTTCACCGGCAAAACGCACCGCCGGCAGGCCGATCAGCCACAGGCAGGCGCAGGGTGCGGATTCCATTTGTACCGAAAGGAAACCCTGCACAAAGTCGCGCGCCGCCTCCGGGCCCTGATCCATGGTGCCGCGATTGAGCCACGGCCAACGCACTGGCTCGCCGACAATTTGCGGCGCATCCGGCAGACCGGCGGCACGCAGCATGTCTTTTAGCAATAAATAAGCGGGATCACGGCTCTGGAACGGTTCGCCTGTGGGTAACTCGACCAGCAGCAGGCAACGCCCGGCCCGCAATAATTGCAGGGCGAAACGCGGCGGCGGCACCGGTGCGGGCTTGGCGACGACTGGCGTGTCGTCGGCCTCCTCCACCGGTTTGGCGTTGGTTCGCGTGCTCGCCAGCGACGGGCGCGGCACTTCGATCTTCGGCCGTTCGCTCGGGCGCGCAACAGGCTGCACCGGCGCGGCGGCCTGAGGCGCGGGCACCGGCGGCGCTTCTACCTCGGGCTCGGGCATGTCCAGCAGCTCGGGGCGCGAGGGGGCGGCGAAGGGCAATTCGGTGCGCGGCAGCCAATTGACCACCTGCATGGCGTTCAAATAGGCGCGGCGGCGGGACTCGATAAGCAAAGGGTCGGCCACTTGTGGATAACTGAAGTGGGCTGATTCTACCGCCCTTCGCCCAAGATCGCCCGTTGTTGATCAATCACTTGACCGAAAGAAAAACAACAGCCTGTCCCTGGATTGAATCGTATCGGCTGCGATGCAGTACAATCGCCGCTTTTCATTGCCAACCAGCCGGGCATTCCGATGATCGAACCCAAGCGCGTCTTGCGCGCCCTCGCTGAACACTGGGCGCTTCTGGAGCCTTTGTGTGAGCACTTCGACCAAGGCACATTGAGCCTCAACGAACTGCGCACGCAACTGGCCGCCCAACAACTGGACAGCACGCCGCAGGACATTACCAGCCTGCTCGACGTGTGGATTCGCCTCGATATTCTGGTACCGGTGGCGAAAAGCCCGAACCGGTTCGAGCTCAATGCGCAGATTCACGACTTCCTCGCTTACCTGCGCCGTGAACACCGTTTGGGCCTGTGCCTGGAAATCGAAGCCTATTTGCGTCACCTCGAACGCCTGGCCGGTTACATTCAGGATGCGTTCGACGTTCGCGACGGTCACGACCTCGCCCGTCAGTTGCGTTTGCTCGACATGCGCGTGCGCGATGTTCTGAAGAAACTCGACAACGACGAACAAGCGCTGGTGGCGGTGGCAGAACGCGCCAAGACCAGTGACCGGCAGATTCCGCTGCGTCAGCGTTACGCCGAAGTACTGGCGACGTGGGACGAATACGTCGAGCCGATGATCGATCTGGTGAACGCCGACGGCGCCTTCGAACAAGGCGTGCGCAAGGTTGAAACCGTGCTGCTGAAAATGCTCAGCGAGCAACAGCGCCTCGGCCATCTGGTTGACGATGACATGCTGCTGCGCACCCACGCGCGCATCCTCGAAATGCAGACCAGCGCCCAGTTGACCTTGCGCCATGCCCGCGAACTGTTGCTGCCGCTGCGTGAAGAAGCCCGCCGGCACAACGCCGTGACCCGTGGCGCCGCGCTCGCACTGGCGGCGATCCGCCGTAAAGGCATCGACGCCGTGCCGCAAGCCGCGATGCCGATGTTCACCCGCCCGCAAAGCACCTTCCTCGGCAGCGCCAGTCAGGTCGAAGCCTACGTGTACGCGTTGGCGCGTTTCGAGCCGAAACCGGCACGCTTCCCGAAAGCGCACAAAACCCAGAAAGGCGAAGCGCCACGCGCACCACGCACCGTGCGCGAGATGGTCGACCGTTGCGAAGAATCCCTGCCAATGCCGGATCTGATGACCTGGCTGCTCGAGCAGGAACCGGACGGCGCCACCGACGAATTGCTCTATTGGTTCTCGCGCCTGTCGCGGGAAAAACGCTTCACCCGCGAGCGTCTGGAACGCCGCGAATACCACACTCATGAGCACCAGGTCAGCCTGCGCTCCTTCGCCCTGCTCTCGGCCCGCGACAATGCCGCCGAGGATTCTGCGAGCATCCCCAATGCATCTTGATCTCTCCGAACTGTCCCAACTGGCACCGATCTTCCGCGAGCTGTTCAAGGGTTACCACGTCAGCCGCCGCGACCCGGAACTGTACGCGCAACTGTCGAACTTCCAGGATCAATACCGCACGCTGTTTAAGGCGCTGGGTTTTGAACTGGTCTGCGACACCCGTGGTTTCTACTACTTTGTGCCGGACATGGCCGCTGCGGCGGTGAACAAGACGGCGCAGCGTCTGGCGCTGTTCACCTTCATCCTCGTCGAGCATCTGGCCGATCAGGGCCGCGACCCGATCGCCGTGCTCGATGGCGGCAGCCTCGGCCGCGAAGAACTGCCGTCGCTGCTGGAGAAGTACCGCGACCTGTTTATTCAAGCCGAAGTGCAGACCGTCGAAGAGCTCGAAGAAAAGATCATGCGCCGCATGACTCAACTCGGTTTCGCCGGTGAAGAAAACGGTGTGTACCGTTTCCTGCCACCGATGCACCGTTTCCTCGACGTGTGCCTGTCGGTGCAGCAAGACCGCGATCTGGCGGCCAGCGTGCACAGCGTATTGCCACTGCCAGCGCCGGTGCTGATCGACGAAGCGGCGGAAGCCAAATTCCTCGAAACCGACGATCCGCTTGATCTCAGCGAATTTGATGAAGAGAGCGAAGAAGACGCACTGGCCCGCGCCATTGCCGAAGAACAGGAGTCCGACGCATGAGCCAGGAACGCTACGGCATCCGCCGCTTTGCCCTTTTGAACACCGCCGGTTACAGCCTCGGCCTGTTCCCGCTGGAAGAACCGCTGTCGGTTTACGGCGCGAACAACCTCGGTAAATCGGCGTCGATCAACGCCTTGCAGTTCCCGATTCTGGCGCGCATGTCGGACATGAGTTTCGGCAAGTACAGCCTCGAACAATCGCGGCGCTTCTACTTCGCTTCCGACACCAGCTACATCCTTGTCGAAGTGAATCTGCCACACGGCCCGCACGTGATCGGCGTGGTCGGTCGTGGCCCGGGCGGTGGTTTCGGTCACCAGTTCTTCGCCTACGCCGGCAAACTCGATCTGGCGCATTACCAAAAGAACGACACCTGCCTGCGTCAGAAAGAGCTGTTCAACAACCTTGAGAAAGAAGGCCTGAAAGCCTACGAACTCAAGCCCGATGAGCTGCGTCGTTTGCTGGTGGGCGGTCACACTTCGATCCCGCTGGATCTGACCCTGATCCCGCTGCGCTCCACCAGCGAACAGAGCCTGAAGACTTTCCGCGCGCTGTTCATCAACCTGCTGCACATGCGCGAAATCACTGCGGCCAAGTTGAAGCAGTTGTTCCTCGATGCCTTCGAACACAGCCTGCGTTCCGGCAGTGTCGATTACATCGCCGCGTGCGAAGAAGCCTTCCGCGACGTGCGTCGTATGGAACAGGACTATAACTCGCTGGTCGCTGCCGGCCCGTTGGTTGAAGCCCTGGCCAATGGCGTGAAACAGCGCGACGTGCTGCGCGGCAAGCTGCATCGCCTGTCGCCGCTGCTCGATTCGTTACTCGGCACCTGGTCGGACTACGCCAGTGCGCGCAAGGAAGAGCTGACCATTCAGGCCGACCACTACCGTGGCGAGCAGGACAGTCTGCAAAACAATCAGCGCGGCGGTACTCAGGAGCTGATGCGTCTGGAGCGGGAAATTTCCGGCATCCAGCGCTGGCTCGGCGAGCTGTCGGTACTGAAGAATCGCTTTGCTTTGGTCGATGACGTGAAAGTGCTGGAGCAACAATTGCTCGCGGCCAAAGACGCCCACGACGAACTCGCCGGCGCCTTGGCGCAATCGCGTCAGTTCAGTGCAGAAGATCTCGAAGAGCGTCTGCGCGATCTGGAAAAACGCCTGAAGTCGGTGAAGCAACAACTCGATCACGCCGACAACAACAGCTATGCCCGCCTGCGCGAAGAGTTTTCGCAACAGGACGTCGAGCGCCTGATGCGTTTGTTCAACAGCGCGCTGTTCAGCCTGCCATTGGGCGAACACGGCATCGCCCTCGACGAAGATGGCCAGTGGGTCAAATCGATGGAGCTGATCCTCGATGGCTTCAAAGGCGAGCGCTTCGAAGTGCCGGGCCTGTCGATCGACATCTCCAATATCGAGCCGCCAGCCCTGCAAGCGCTGGCTGACCGTGCCGCATTGCGCGATCAGAAAGAGCGTCTGGAAAAAGAACTCAAGCAACTGAAAACCCAGCAAGCGGTGGCCGCTGACCGCTCGGCGAGCAAGACCCAGACCGAAGCGCTGTACCAGCAAGTGCTGGACGCGCAAAAGGCGCTCGAAGATTTCCGTCGCACCCAGACCTTGAGCGCTGAAGAAGGCGACAAGCTCGAGCAACTGGCGCAGATGGAAGGCGCGCAGGACGAACTCAAGCGTTCCAGCGATGCCTTCACCGAGCGCGTCCAGCAACTGTCGGCCAAGCTGCAACTGGTCGGCCGCCAGATCGCCGATATGGAAGCCAAGCAACGCACGCTCGACGATGCATTGCGCCGTCGTCAGCTGCTGCCGGCGGATCTGCCGTTCGGTACGCCGTTCATGGATCCGGTCGACGATTCGATGGACAACCTGCTGCCGCTGCTCAACGACTACCAGGACAGCTGGCAAGGCTTGCTCCGCGCTGACGGTCAGATCGAAGCGCTGTACGCGCAAGTGCGCCTCAAAGGTGTGGCCAAGTTCGACAGCGAAGACGACATGGAGCGCCGTTTGTCGCTGCTGATCAACGCTTACGCGCACCGTACCGATGAAGCACTGACGCTGGGCAAGGCCCGTCGTGCAGCAGTCACCGACATCGCCCGCACCCTGCGCAACATTCGCAGCGACTACGACAGCCTCGAGCATCAACTGGCATTGTTCAACCGCGAGATCAACAAGCGTCAGGTCTCCAACCTGCAGAGCTTCCGCATCGTCCTCGCGCCGAACAAGGAAGCGCTCAAGCACATCGACCAGATCATCCACAGCGCCGGTCAGTACGAAGAAGGCGAAACCCTGTCGGTGTTCGACCTCAGCCAAAGCGCCGAGCAAGACAACAAGAACGAAGAGGCCAAGGAATACCTCGCGCGGTTGGTGGCGGCAAACCACAACCAGCTCGGTCTCAAGGACTTGTTCGAACTGGCGTTCGAAATCACCAAGGTCAACGGCCAGCCGGTGATCCACACCGACATCGACGGCGCGGCGTCCAACGGCACGACCATGACCATCAAGGCGCTGACCAACATGTACTTGTTGCTGCACTTGATGGATCGCGATCAGGCCGGCCGCGTGCGTCTGCCGTACTACCTCGACGAGGCGGCAGACATCGACGAGAAGAACCAGGCCGCACTGCTGGAAACCAGCCTGCAACTGGGCTTCGTGCCGATTCTGGCGAGTGTGAAGCCGCAGGTCTGCGCCAGTGTCGCGATCGACCTGGAAGGCGGCAGCGGCCCGGCGGGTATCTACATTGATGAGGCGGACTGGAAGTACATCCGTCGCCATGATGTGGTGAAGGCCACGGTGAATGTTGAGGCGGATGAACCGGAGATGGATGCGGTTTGATCGGCGTTAACTGAAGACAAAAAAAGGGCCGCGATCTGCTGGGATAGCGGCCCTTTTTTATGCCTTGGGGTTTGTGCTGATTTTGCGGGCCCTATCGCGAGCAGGCTCACTCCTACAGTTGGAATTCGCTCCCCTGTAGGAGTGAGCCTGCTCGCGATAGAGCCACTTCAAAAACCGCAGGATTTACTTACCGAGCGAAATCTTCGGCGCCCACGTCAGCCACTCATCTTCAAACTTGTCGAACAACGGGAACGTCTGCTCCGCCCGAGCCTGACCGCCCATCCGCTCACCCTCCGGCGTAGCGAATGCGATGCCGCCCTGAATCGCTGTCTCCAGCGATTCGGTGCGCACCGTCAGCCCGTTGAACAAACCGATATCAAATCCGACACCGCTGGTGTTCCAGAAGCGGCTGCCGCTGCGTACGAGCGGCGCGTATTTCGGCTCGATAAGAATGTGCACCAACACACGATCCGCAGTCTGGCCCAGTTCATAACCGGTGACTTTACCCACGGTAATTTCACGGTAAGTCACCGGCACACCCGGCTTCAACGAACCACGGCGAGCGGCGCTCAACACCAGGCTCAGACCCGCCTCTTGTTTGGTGACTTCCGGCGCTGTGGCCAGTGCAACGAAGTTCTTCTGCGGGCCAAGGTTCTTCGCCGCTGGCTGCACTTCGATGTACTTGCCGGTCACCAGGGTTTCCAGATTCTCTGTCTTGATCAGGCCGAGCTCAGGCTTGACCACCCAGAACTGACTGCCAACCCGGGCAATCTTCTCCGGCACTTCCGTGATGCGCGCGGTGAGGATGACCGATTGCAAGTCGTCAGTCAGATCAACGCTTTCAATCTTGCCGACATCCAGCCCTTTGAAACGAACCGGCGTGCCGCTGCTGAGACCGTCGGCGCGATCGACTTTGATCGTTACTACGCTGCCTTTTTTACTGGCGTCGTCATGATTGGCAAACAGACGGAAACGCGGAATGCGTTTCTGCAGCGGTGCCTTGGCTTGCGGTGTTTCGAAGGCGATGCCGCCGGCCATCAGGGTCTGCAAGGATTCACTCTTGACCTGAATGCCGCCGGTCAACCCACCAGTCAACGTCACACCGCTGACGTTCCAGAACCGCGTCGAAGCGTTGACCAGGTTTTCGTATTCCTTCTCGATGTGCACGCCGACGATGATCTGTTTGCGCGTCTTGGAGAATTGGTAGCTCTGTACCGAACCGACCTTGACCTGCTTGTACAAGATCGGACTGCCGACATCGATCGAACCCAGCGTGTCGGTGAACAGCACCAGGTGCAGACCCGGCGAACGCAGATCCAGCGGTGGCGCTTTCGGACGTGCTTCGAACTCACGTTTCGGGGCGGCACCTTTGTCACCCGGACGCACGGCGATGTAGTTACCTTTCACCAGCGCTTCGAGACCCGTGATGCCGGCCAGCGAGATCGACGGTTTGACCACCCAGAACTGAGTGCCCTCCACCAGATAATCTTCGGCTAGCGGATCGAGGGTTAACTCTGCAGTGGCACTGTTCAGATCGGCGTCGACTTTCAATGCTTTCAGGTTGCCGACCTGAATGCCTTTGTACATCACTGGCGTACGGCCAGCCTGCAGGCCTTCGAAGTCGCTGAGTTTGACCTTCACACGAATACCGGCAGCGGCAGCGTCGAAGTCCTCGTAGAGACGGAATGGCAGGCTCGGATCGGTTGGCGGACTGTCCTTGCGATTCTCCGGTGTGGCGAAGGCGATACCGCCGGCGACGATGCTGGCCAGCGATTCGCTGCGCACTTTGACCCCGGACAGGTTCGCGTCGATGCTGATGCCGCTGGCGTTCCAGAAACGTGTGTGTTTGCGCACCAGTTTGGCGTAGGTCGGTTCGATGAACACTTTGAGCTCAACGGTGCTTTGGTCTTCCGACAGCACATAGCTTTTGACCTGACCGACTTTGATCTGCTTGTAGAACACCGGGCTGCCACGGCTCAGCGAACCGAGACGATCAGCCTTGATGGTCAAGTGCAGACCAGGTTTGGCGTCGGACAGCGGCGGCTCTTCGGCCAGCGCCTTGAACTTGCGCGCGGGCTCGCCTTCGCCGGGACTGATAGCGACGTAGTTACCTGAGACCAGCGTCTCCAGACCAGTGATGCCGGCCAGAGTTACGCTCGGTTTGACCAGCCAGAAACGCGTGCTGGTTTTGAGGTATTGCTCGACGTCCTTGTTCATCTCGACGGTGGCAATGACGCCTTTGGAGTTGCCCTCGTCGTCGAGCTTCAGCGTTTTGACCTTACCGACCGACATGCCCTTGTACATGATCTCGGTCTTGTTGGCCTGGATGCCTTCGCCGCTTTCAAAGCGAATCTGGATCTCGATGCCGGTTTCGGAATAGGCACGCCAGCCGAGCCAGCCACCGATGATCAACGCGATCAGAGGCAGTACCCAAATGGCAGACCAGTTCGAGGCCGGTCGGGTTTTCGCTACGGGCAAATCAGTCATGGTCGTCGTCCGACTCCGTGTTATCCCAAATCAGTCGGGGATCAAAAGTTACTGCAGCAAGCATCGTCAGAATCACCACACTGGCGAAGGCGATGGCGCCAAGATTGGCTTCGACACTGGCTAAGCGGCCGAAATTGACGACCGCCACCAGAATGGCGATCACAAAAATATCGAGCATCGACCAGCGGCCAATGAACTCGATAAAACGGTACATCCAGATGCGCTGCCGAGCCGACAGCGGTTGTTTTCGTTGCACTGAAAACAGCAGCAGTGCGATGCCCACCAGTTTGAAAGTCGGCACCAGAATACTGGCGATGAACACCACAGCAGCAATCGGGATCATGCCGTGCTGCACCAACTGGATCACGCCGGACATGATCGTGCTTGGGTCACCTTGACCCAAAGAACTGACAGTCATGATCGGCAATACGTTGGCCGGTATATAGATAATCGCCGCCGTGATCAGCAGAGCCCAAGTACGGGTGAGGCTGTTCGGCCGGCGCGCGTGAACCAATGCACCGCAGCGGGTGCAGGTTTGTTCATCGTTGTCCGCTTCCTGCCGGTTCAACTCGTGGCATTCGGTGCACGTCAGAATGCCTGCATCAATCGCCCGCATGAGCATCTTCCCCTGATAACGCCTGCCAGATCTGGTGCGGCGACATCACCACTTCCAGCCAGACCTGAACCAGCAACAAGCCGATAAAACACGCCAGGCCAAGGCCGACGGTAATGGCGGCCATGTCCGCCAGTTTGACGATCGCCACCAGTACGCCCATGAGGTAAACCTCGAGCATCCCCCAGTCTTTGAGGTGGTGGTAAATGCGGTAGAGCAACAAGCCATAGCTGCGACCGATATCGAAACGGATCGTCAGCAGCACAAACAATTGGCACAGCAACTTGAGCAGCGGAATGGCCATGCTGCACAGGAACACAACAATCGATACGCCTTGCATGCCGGTATTGAACAGACCGAGCACGCCACTCCAGACCGTATCATCCGAAGACTGCCCGAGTAGATTGAGCTGCATGATCGGTAAAAAGTTCGCCGGTATGTACAGCAGCAGTGCCGCAATCACCAGGGCAAGGCTGCGCTGCACCACGTTATGGCGATGGGCGTACAACTCGTATCCGCAGCGGGGGCAGAGGGCTTTCTCGCCGTGGGCAAGTGTTGGCTTGCGCATCAGCAGGTCGCACTCGTGACAGGCCACCAAGTCTTCCAGCGGTAGATCTGACAGCCCGGGGGCGTCAACCGACTCTGACATAAAGGCTCTGGCTCCAAAAAAGGTGGGGCTATTCTAGTGTTCTGGTTCGAAAATAACTGTGCAAATTTGTTCGATGAACCGTGCAAAAACTTTCCTGCGGGCAAAACAAAACCCCAACTGCTTTCGCAATTGGGGTTTCGGAATTTAATCTTGACGATGACCTACTCTCACATGGGGAAACCCCACACTACCATCGGCGATGCATCGTTTCACTGCTGAGTTCGGGATG